>NZ_JBNBPO030000006.1:0-149227 GCF_051280635.3 Nocardioides proteolyticus
CGGCCGCGGTGGCGCCGGAGCCGGTGCTCCCGGCCGCGGCCCCGGTCCCGGTGGCTTCGGTCCCGGTGGCGGAGGCCGCCCCGGCGGCGGCCGCCCCGGCCAGCGCGGCCAGACCCAGGGCGCCTTCGGCCGTCCCGGCGGTCCGGCCCGTCGTGGCCGCAAGTCCAAGCGGGCGCGTCGCCAGGAGTTCGAGGCCATGGAGGCCCCGACGATCGGTGGGATGCGGGTCCGCAAGGGCAACGGCGAGACGGTCCGTCTCGCCCGTGGGTCCTCGCTGACCGACTTCGCCGAGAAGATCGGCGTCGACGCCGCCTCGCTGGTGCAGATGCTGTTCCACCTGGGCGAGATGGTCACCGCCACCCAGTCCGTGGGTGACGAGACCCTGCAGCTGCTGGGGGAGGAGCTCAACTACAACGTCGAGGTCGTCTCCCCCGAGGACGAGGACCGCGAGCTCCTGGAGTCCTTCGACATCGAGTTCGGTGCCGACGAGGGCAACGAGGAGGACCTGGTCGTCCGGCCGCCGGTGGTGACCGTGATGGGTCACGTCGACCACGGAAAGACCAAGCTCCTCGACGCGCTCCGCGGCGCCAACGTCGTGGCGGGCGAGGCCGGTGGCATCACCCAGCACATCGGTGCCTACCAGGTGCACACCGACGTCGACGGCGAGGACCGTCGGATCACGTTCATCGACACCCCGGGTCACGAGGCGTTCACCGCCATGCGAGCCCGCGGCTCGCAGTCCTCCGACATCGCGATCCTCGTGGTCGCGGCGGACGACGGCGTGATGCCGCAGACGGTCGAGGCGCTCAACCACGCCAAGGCGGCGGGTGTGCCGATCGTGGTGGCGGTCAACAAGATCGACAAGCCGGAGGCCGACCCGACCAAGGTCCGCGGCCAGCTCACCGAGTACGGCCTGGTCCCCGAGGAGTACGGCGGCGACTCGATGTTCGTCGACGTGTCCGCCAAGGCGGGCCTCAACCTCGACAAGCTGCTCGAGGCGGTCGTGCTCACCGCCGACGCGTCCCTGGACCTGCGGGCGAACCCCCGCCAGGACGCCCAGGGGCTCGTCGTGGAGGCACACCTGGACCGCGGGCGCGGCCCGGTGGCGACCATCCTCGTCCAGCGCGGCACGCTGCGCGTCGGTGACTCGATCGTGGCCGGACCCGCTCACGGGCGTGTCCGGGCGATGCTCGACGAGCACGGCGTGGAGATGACCGTGGCCGACCCGGGTCGCCCGGCGATGGTGCTGGGCCTCTCGGCGGTGCCCGGTGCCGGACAGAACTTCATCGTGGTCGAGGACGACCGGATGGCGCGCCAGATCGCCGAGAAGCGGGAGGCTCGCGAGCGGGCCGCCCTGCAGGCGAAGCGCCGCGTGCGTCGTACCCTCGAGGACTTCATGGCCTCCATGGAGAAGGGGGAGAGCCAGGAGCTCAACCTCATCCTCAAGGGCGACGTCTCCGGTTCGGTCGAGGCCCTCGAGGACGCCCTGGCGGCGCTCGAGGTCGGCGACGAGGTCTCGCTGCGGGTCATCGACCGCGGTGTCGGTGCGATCACCGAGGCCAACGTCAACCTGGCGGCGGCGTCGGACGCGATCATCATCGGGTTCAACGTCCGTGCGCAGGGCAAGGCCGCCGAGCTCGCCGACCGCGAGGGCGTCGAGATCAAGTACTACTCGGTGATCTACCAGGCGATCGAGGAGATCGAGGCGGCCCTGAAGGGCATGCTCAAGCCGGAGTACGAGGAGCAGACCCTCGGCCAGGCGGAGATCCGCGCGATCTTCCGCTCGTCGAAGATCGGCAACATCGCCGGTTGCATGGTCACCAGCGGTGTCATCCGGCGCAACGCCAAGGTCCGGGTGCTCCGCGACGGTGCCGTCATCGCCGACAACCTCGACCTCGCCTCGCTCAAGCGGGAGAAGGACGACGCAGCCGAGGTCCGCGAGGGCTTCGAGTGCGGTCTGGTGCTGCGGAACTTCCAGGACATCAAGGAGGGCGACATCGTCGAGGCCTTCGAGATGCGGGAGATCCCGCGCAGCTAGGTCGTCGCAAGACAACCGCTGTGCCGTCCGCCCCGTTCCGGGTCGGGCGGCACAGCCGTCCTACTGATAGGAAGTTGGAATGAGCAGCCCGCGCGTGCGCAAGATCGCCGACCGGATCCAGGTGATCGTCGCGGAGATGCTGGAGCGGCGGATCAAGGACCCGCGGCTCGGCTTCGTGACGGTGACCGACGTCCGCCTCACCGGTGACGCACAGAACGCCACGATCTACTACACGGTGCTCGGCGAGGACGCCGACCAGCAGTCGACGGCCAAGGCGCTGGAGTCGGCCAAGGGGCTGCTCCGGTCGGAGGTCGGCAAGCAGCTCGGCATGCGGCACGTGCCGTCGCTGGCGTTCGAGTTCGACGGCATCCCCGAGTCGGCCCGTCACCTCGACGAGGTGCTGGCGCGTGCCAAGGAGGCCGACGCCGCGGTCGCAGCCGCCCGGGAGGGGGCGCGGCCGGCGGGCGAGCCGGACCCCTACCGCAAGCCTCGTGAGGTCTCCGCGGAAGAGCCGGACAAAGAGCCGGGCGAGGAGCCGGACGACGGACCCGTCGAGGACGGCGGGCCCGAGGACGCCTGATGGCCGACTCCGGCCTGGTGGTCGTCGACAAGCCCGGCGGAATGACCTCGCACGACGTGGTGGCGCGCGTGCGTCGTACGCTCGGCACCCGCAAGGTGGGGCATGCCGGCACCCTCGACCCGATGGCCACCGGCGTGCTGGTGCTCGGCGTGGAGCGGGCGACCCGCCTGCTCGGGCACCTGGTGCTGGCCGAGAAGACCTACACGGCGACGGTCCGGCTGGGCGCCAGCACGACCACCGACGACGCGGAGGGAGAGGTGACCTCGACGACCTCCGCCGCGCACGTCAGCGAGGACGACGTGCGCGACGCGCTTCGCGCGTTCGAGGGCGAGATCCTGCAGGTGCCCTCGACGGTCTCGGCGATCAAGGTCGACGGAAGGCGGGCCTACGCGCGGGCGCGCGCGGGTGAGGCGGTCGAGCTGGAGCCGCGGCCGGTCACCATCCGCGCCATCGAGGCGGGCAGCTTCCGTCGTGCCGGTGACGCTCTCGACCTGGAGCTCCGCGTGGCGTGCTCGAGCGGGACCTACATCCGCGCCATCGCTCGCGACCTCGGCTCCGCGCTCGAGGTGGGTGGTCACCTCACGGCGCTCCGGCGCCACTCCGTCGGCCCGTTCACCCTCGAGGGCGCCAACACCGACCTCGACCACCTGCTCCTCACGCCGCTTCCCGACGCCGCGCGCGCTGCGTTCCCCGCACTCGACCTGGACCCCGACCAGGCGCAGGCGGTGCGCTACGGCCGGCCGCTCGGCCTCGCGATCGACGAGGTCACCGGGCTGTTCGCCCCCGACGGGGAGTTCCTCGCGCTCTACCGGCCCGAGGGCGGCAAGGCCCGCCCGGTCGCCGTCTTCGTCGGCTGACCGCTAGAGTTTCTGCACCACGCGCGGGTGCGCGTCCGGCCGAAGCCAGGTCAGCAGCCACCGCATGTCGGCGGGGTCGCCGACCCGGGTGCAGCCGGCGCTCGGCTCCCAGCGGTGCCCGGGACGTGAGGTGTGGTAGAAGATCCCGCTGCCCGCGCGGGGAACCGGCGCCGGGCCGACACCCGGCGCGAGCCGCACATTGTTGAAGTCGACGACGAACCCCCAGCGCATGGACGGGCGGTCGCCGTCGGTGCGGTCCGGCTCCTCCAGCCAGGTGTTGTAGAAAGGGCCCGCCTCGTCGGTCACGTTGCTCGTGGGCAGCCTGCGGCGCCACGGCATCCGGCCGGGGTTCTGGGGCGTCGTCGAGAAGGTGGTCCTGATCTCGAAGACGCCTTCGGGAGTACGGCCGTCGTCCTGCCGCCGCTTGCCCCATCCACCCGGCCCGATCGACGAGCGGAACTCCCGCACCAGCGCCCACCGCCCGTCCCGTCTGACCCAGGCCTGGGTGACGGTGCAGTGCACCCGGCGGCACCACCGCGTGCTGGAGACGGTCCGCACCACCTGCCTGGTGGCGGGCGGCACCAGGGCCGCCCAGGGGGCCGCCTCGTCGCCGGGCGTCCGGCTCGCGGGGTCCGTGCCGACGGTGGCGGAGCTCTCCGGCCGGGGCGCACCGACGCCCGGCTCGACGGGCGCTGCGCATCCGGTCAGCGCCAGGGCCGCGGCGATCGCCGGCAGTACGACGTGCCTGCGCCACCCGCCTCCCCGCATGTGCTCGATGATCGCACGGCCGCCTGGGGTGCGCCGGCGGATCCGGCGGTGTGGGAGAGTTGCCGCCGTGCGTGTGTGGCGATCGCTGGAGGAGGTCCCGGCAGAGCTCGGCCGGACGGTGCTGACCATCGGCAACTTCGACGGCATGCACCTGGGCCATCAGCACGTCGTGCGCCGGGCCCGCGAGGTGGCCGGCGAGGTCGGCGTCGACACCGTCGTCGCCGTCACCTTCGACCCCCACCCCATCGCCGTGCTGCGACCGGAGCACGCACCGCCGACCCTCACCAGCATCGACGACCGGCTGCGGCTGATGGCGCAGGCGGGGGTCGACGACGTGCTGGTCATCCCGTTCTCGCGGGAGATCGCGGCCTGGACGCCGGACGAGTTCATCGACCGCATCCTCGTCGCGACCCTGCATGCGAGAGCGGTCGTCGTGGGCGCCAACTTCCGGTTCGGCAACCGGGCGGCCGGCGACTGCAACCTCCTTCGCCGGGCCGGCGCCGAGCACGACTTCGTGGTCGAGGAGGTCACGCTCGACGGGGGTCCCCAGGTCTGGTCGTCGACCTACGTGCGGACCTGTCTCGCCGCCGGTGACGTCGCCGGTGCCGCGGAGGCCCTGGGCCGTCCGTTCACGACGCGGGGCGTCGTGGTCGAGGGCGACAGGCGGGGCCGGGAGCTCGGCTACCCGACGGCCAACGTGCCCGTCGGTCCGGGCGCCGCGGCGCCCGCCGACGGGGTCTACGCCGGGCGGCTCACCGTGCTGGACGGCCCCGAGCAGGGCGCGACCCACCCCGCCGCGATCAGCGTGGGCACCAACCCCACCTTCGACGGCGAGCGGGAGCGGCGGGTGGAGTCCTACGTCCTCGGACGCACCGACCTCGACCTCTACGGCCGGATGGTGGAGGTCGCCTTCGTCGAGCGGCTCCGCGGCATGGTCCGCTTCGACTCCGTCGAGGACCTGCTGGCCGCGATGGCGGGCGACGTGGAGCGCGCGCGAGAGATCCTCGACGCCTGAGGCGTGCCATGACCGGTCTCCCCGTCATCCTCGACTGCGACACCGGGACCGACGACGCGGTGGCGATCCTGCTCGCCGCCCTCCACCCCGACCTGGAGCTGCTCGGGGTCACCACCGTCTGGGGCAACCACGACGTCCGCCACACCACGGACAACACGCTGCGGGTCCTCGACCTCGTCGGTCGCGGCGACGTGGGGGTGCATCCGGGCCGGAACGCTCCGGTCCGGCCCCGGATCGAGCCGCTGCCGAGCGGGCGGGCGGACCTGGAGCCGACGATCGACCTGCCGGCGCCGGTGTCCGCTCCGGCCGGCGATGCCGTCGACTGGCTGGTGGAGACGCTCCGCGCGGCCGCCGAGCCGGTGGCCCTCGTCGCGACCGGGCCGCTGACCAACCTGGCCGCGGCCCTCGCGGCCGACCGGCGGCTGGTCGCCTCGGTCGGGAGGCTGGTCGTGCTGGGTGGCAGCCACCGGCGCGCCGGCGTGACGCCGTACGCCGAGCGCAACGTGTGGTGCGACCCCGAGGCGGCCGGCGACGTGCTCGCCGCTCGCTGGCGCGACCTCCTGCTGGTCACCATGGACGCCACGTTCGCGGCGCCCCTGACCGGAGCCGACGCCGCACGGCTTCGTGCCCTCGGCACGCCCGCGGCCGTGGCGGCGGCGAGCCTCGTGGAGCAGAGGATCGGCTGGTACCGCAGCGACCCGGCCATGGCAGCTGCGGGTGGCGCCCCGCTGCACGACCCGCTGGCCGTGGCTGCGCTGGTGGCGCCCGAGCTGCTGACGGTGCTCCGCGCGGGGGTCACGGTGGAGCGCAGCGACCCGACGACCTACGGCGCGACCCGGTTCACCGCGGAGGTCGACGACGCGAAGGGCGCCGCGGCAGTGGCCGTCGCGGCCGACCGGGTGCGGTACGTCGACCTGCTGTGCTCGGTGCTGGGCGGCCCCGCGGCTCGTCCGGCCCAGCCGTGAGGCCGACTCAGTCCTCGACCCGGCCGCGCAACTGCTTCGTCCGGCCCCGCTGCCGCTTGTCCTCCAGGCGCCGCTCCTTCGACCCTCGCGTCGGCCTGGTCGGCCGCCGCGCGGGGGGCGGCGGCGCGAGCAGCTCGCGCACCTGGTCCGCCAGTCGCGCCCGCGCGGCCACGCGGTTGCGGTGCTGCGACCGATGCTCGTGCGCCACCACGACGAGCGGTCCCGCGGCGCGGTCGACGATCCGGCGGCGCTGCGTCTCGTCGAGCGCCGCCGAGCTCGCTGGATCCCACACCAGCTCCACCCGGGTGTCGGTCGTGTTGACCGACTGACCGCCGGGCCCGGGGGAGCGGGAGAACCGCTCCACCAGCTCGGCGTCGGGGATCAGCAGACCGGCGGGGAGGCCCGGTCCGGCCTGGATCACGAGGTCCCGCACGCGTCAGCTGACCGTGACCGGCACCCCGGACAGCGCCGCGTTGCCGGAGACGTCGAGCCGCTCGGGGTCGGTGAGGTCGTTGATCGACACGCCCGTCACCTGCTGCGCCACGCCCAGCAGCACGCCGTCGCGCTGGTGACCGTAGCCATGGGGCAGGGAGACGACACCGGGCATCAGGTCCTCGCTCGCCCGCACCTCGACGACCACCGCCCCGACGCGCGACTTCACCGTGACCGTGTCGCCGTCGGCCAGGCCGCGGGCGGCGAGGTCGTCGGGGTGCATCAGCAGGTGGTGGCGGGACCGGCCCCGGGCCAGCCGGTCGGTGTTGTGGAGCCACGAGTTGCAGTCGCGCTGGTGCCGGCGGCCGATCAGGACGAGCTCGCCGTCGGCGGGCAGCTCCTGTGCCCGCAGCCGGTCGAGGTCCTCCACCACGAGTGTCGGAAGCACCTGGATCCGCTTGTCCCGGGTGAACAGCCGCCGCGGGAGCTGGCCCGGGCGCAGCGGCCCGATGTCGACGCCCTCGGGGTGCCTGCGCAACGCGCTGATCGTCACCCCCGACCGGCCGGTGCGCAGGAGGGCGCCCACGATGCAGGCGGGGCTGAGCCGCAGCCTGGCCGACGTGACCAGGCGCCGGGCGAGCGGAGGCTTCCGCCGCAGCCGACGGACGATCCGCGCGTGCAGGTCGCGGTAGATCTCCCAGTCGTGCCGCTGGTCCTCGGCGCGGGGGAACACGGCCTCGCTGAACCGGGCGGTGTCGCGCACCGCGAGCACGTGGAACGCCAGGTCGTAGTGGTCGCGCTCGAGGTGCGTCGTCGGCGGGAGGATCACGTCGGCGTGGCGGGTGGTCTCGTTGACGTAGATGTCGATGGCGGCGTAGAAGTCGAGCCCCGCGAGCGCGCGGTCCAGCGCCACCCCGTCCGGGGTGGAGAGCACGGGGTTGCCGGCGTTGGTCAGGAGCGCCCGGACCTGGCCCTCGCCGGGCGTCTCGATCTCCTCCCGCAGCACCGACACGGGCAGCTCGCCGGCGAACTCCGGCGCCCCGCGCACCCGCGAGCGATAGCGGTCGTAGTGACCGCGCCCCAGCAGGCCGCGCCCGACCGCGTCGATCGCAGGGCTGGTCAGCATCGCCCCGCCCACGCGGTCGGTGTTGCCGGTGACGAGGTTGAGCGCCTGCACCGCCCACTGGCAGACCAGCCCGAACTCCTGGGTGGAGACGCCCATCCGGCCGTAGGCGGCCGCGCCGTCGGCCGTGGCGAGCTCTCGTGCCACCCGCTCGACCACCTCGGCGGGCACCCCGCTCGCGCGCTCGGCCGCCTCGGGGGTGAAGTCGGCGAGGACGCGTTCGAGCTCGTCCAGCCCGTCGACGTACGACGCCGGCCGGGCGAGCCCCTCGACGAGCACCGTGCGCAGCATCGCGAGCAGCACCCAGGCGTCGGTGCCGGGGCGCACGAAGTGGTGCTCGTGGGCCACCTTCGCGGTCTCGGTCCGCCGCGGGTCGAACACCACCATCCGGCCACCGCGCGCGCGGAGCTCACGGAGCCGGCCGGGAAAGTCCGGCACCGTCATCAGCGAGCCGTTGGACGCCATCGGGTTGGCGCCGAACACCAGGAAGTAGGACGTCCGGTCGATGTCCGGGACCGGCAGCAGCAGCTGGTGGCCGTAGAGCAGGCGGCCGACGAGCTGGTGGGGGAGCTGGTCGACGGACGTGGCGCTGTACTTGTTGCGGGTGCGGAAGGACTGCAGCATCGCGATGCCGTGCGTCAGCGCCCCCAGGCTGTGCACGCTCGGGTTGCCCAGATAGGTCGCGAGGGCGTCGTCGCCGTGCTCGTTGATCGTGGCGGCGATCCGGTCGGCGACCAGGTCCAGGGCCTCGTCCCACCCCATCTCCTCCCAGGAGTCGCCGACGCGCCGGACCGGGCGGCGCAGCCGGTCGGGGTCGGCGTGCACGTCGCCGATGGCGACGCCCTTGGGGCAGACGTGTCCGCGCGACAGCGGGTCCGCGGGGTTGCCCCGCGCGCCGGTGACCCGGCCGTCCTCGATGGTCAGGACGAGGCCGCAGATCGCCTCGCACAGGTTGCACACGCCGATCCGCTGCTCCATCCGTGCATCGTCACACGCGGTGGCGGACCCCACCAGCCCTCCGCCGTGCCGATGTATCGGCTCCGGGCGGCGGGGTACCGCGCAGGTGACCGGAAGACCCAGGAAGGAGACCTGACATGGGCTACGGACTCGGAGTGTTCCTGCTCGCGCTGGGACTGATCCTCGCACTCGCCGTGCAGGACATGGTCGAGGGCGTCGACCTGACCATGGTGGGCTGGATCCTCACGGGAGCAGGTGTCCTGTGCCTGGTCCTGACGGCTGCCAGCACGATGCGCTCGCGCTCGACCCGCACCTACGCCGACGGCACCCGGGTGGAGGAGCACCACCGCACCCCGCCGCCGGCCTGACGGCTTCACCGTCGCACGCGGGCGGGCTCGGCGGAAGCACCCGCCGGGCCCGCCTGCTGGCGTGCGGGATTGGGCGCCGTCGGACGCTCGCTGTTAGCCTTGACAGGTTGCCGCCGGACTGACCGGCGGCGGCTACCGCCGTCAGATCGGCCGCGGATCGAGAGTGCTCCAGGTGTTCAGGCTGGGGCGCCGCGCAACGAGTGAGCTGGAAGGGACGTCCATGGCTGTCGGAACCGACGCTGAGACCAAGAAGAAGATCATCGCCGAGTACGGCACCACCGAGGGCGACACCGGCTCGCCGGAGGTGCAGATCGCGCTGCTGAGCCACCGGATCAGTCACCTGACCGAGCACCTCAAGCAGCACAAGCACGACCACCACAGCCGTCGCGGCCTGCTGCTCCTCGTGGGCCAGCGTCGCCGGCTGCTGAACTACCTGAAGAAGACCGAGATCGAGCGCTACCGCTCGATCGTGGAGCGTCTCGGCCTCCGCCGCTGACCTCGTGCGAAGGGATCCACCGCCTCGGTGGGTCCCTTCGCTACATTCGGTCTGAGGGACGGTCCGAGCGGCCGCCCGAGCGACGCCGGCCCGGCGTCGTACAACTGAACACGACATCAATCTGGAGCGATCCGCGTCACCACGGCCCGGTCCTCGGTAGTAGCTCCCGCTGGGCGCACGAGCGCAGCAGCGGCGGCTTCGATCGAAGATCGGCACACGACGCGGGGGTCGCGGATCGCACCGCGAACGAAAGAGTCAACACGTGACTGAACCCGTCATCTCCGCCGTTGAGACCGTCATCGACAACGGCAAGTTCGGCACCCGCACCGTCAAGTTCGAGACGGGCCTGCTGGCCCGGCAGGCCGCCGGCTCGGTGACCGCCTACCTCGACGACGAGACGATGCTGCTCTCGGCCACCACGGCCGGCAAGCAGCCGAAGGACCACTTCGACTTCTTCCCCCTGACGATCGACGTCGAGGAGCGGATGTACGCCGTGGGCCAGATCCCCGGCTCCTTCTTCCGCTCCGAGGGCCGGCCCTCCGAGGACGCGATCCTCACCTGCCGCCTGATCGACCGCCCGCTGCGCCCCACCTTCAAGAAGGGCCTGCGCAACGAGGTCCAGGTCGTCATCACGGTGCTCGCGCTGGACGCCGACCAGCCCTACGACGTGCTCGCGATCAACGCCGCGTCGATCTCCACCCAGCTCTCCGGCCTGCCGTTCTCCGGTCCGGTCGGCGGCGTCCGGGTCGCCCTGATCGAGGGCCAGTGGGTCGCCTTCCCCAGCCACAGCCAGCTCGAGAAGGCCGTCTTCGACATGGTCGTGGCCGGTCGGGTCACCGACAGCGGCGACGTCGCGATCATGATGGTCGAGGCCGAGGCCACCGAGCAGACCTTCGAGCTCGTCCAGTCCGGCGCCACCGCCCCGTCCGAGAGCGTGGTCGCCGGCGGACTCGACGCCGCGAAGCCGTTCATCAAGCAGCTGTGCGAGGCGCAGGCCGAGCTCGCCAAGGCCGCCGCGAAGCCGGTCCAGGAGTTCCCGATCTTCCTCGACTACGAGGACGACGTGTACGACGCCGTCGAGGCCGCTGTGCGCACCGAGACCGCCGAGGCGCTGACCATCGTCGGCAAGCAGGACCGCGAGAACCGCCTCGACGAGATCAAGGCCTCCCTGCTCGACCAGCTCGCCGGCCGGTTCGAGGGCCGCGAGAAGGAGATCGGCGCGGCGTTCCGCTCGCTCAACAAGCAGCTCGTCCGCGAGCGGGTGCTCCGCGAGAAGGTCCGGATCGACGGCCGCGGCCTGGCCGACATCCGCCCGCTGCACGCCGAGGTCGGCGTGATCCCGCGGGTGCACGGCTCGGCGCTGTTCGAGCGCGGCGAGACCCAGATCCTCGGCGTCACCACCCTCGACATGCTCAAGATGGAGCAGCAGCTCGACACGCTGTCGCCGGAGAAGCAGCGGCGCTACATGCACAAGTACGTCTTCCCGCCGTTCTCGACGGGCGAGACCGGCCGCGTGGGCTCGCCCAAGCGCCGCGAGGTGGGCCACGGCGCCCTCGCCCGCCGGGCGCTGCTGCCGGTGCTCCCGTCCCGCGAGGAGTTCCCCTACGCGATCCGTCAGCTCTCCGAGGCGATGGGGTCCAACGGCTCCACGTCGATGGGCTCGGTCTGCGCCTCCACCCTCTCGCTGCTGCAGGCGGGCGTGCCGCTGAAGGCGTCGGTCGCCGGCATCGCGATGGGTCTGATCTCCGGTGAGATCGACGGCCGCACCGAGTACGTCGCGCTGACCGACATCCTCGGAGCCGAGGACGCCTACGGCGACATGGACTTCAAGGTCGCCGGCACCCGCGAGTTCGTCACCGCGCTGCAGCTCGACACCAAGCTCGACGGCATCCCGGCCGAGGTCCTCGCCTCCGCGCTGAGCCAGGCCTACGACGCGCGGATGGCGATCCTCGACGTGATGGCCGAGGCCATCGACGAGCCCGAGGAGATGTCGGTCCACGCGCCGAGGATCATCACGGTCCGCGTGCCGGTCGACAAGATCGGCGAGGTGATCGGCCCCAAGGGCAAGGTGATCAACCAGATCCAGGACGACACGGGCGCGACCCTGTCGATCGAGGACGACGGCACCGTCTACATCGGGGCGACCAACGGCGAGGCCGCCGAGGCCGCCCGCCAGGCCATCAACGCGATCGCCAACCCGACGATGCCGGAGGTCGGCGAGCGCTACCTCGGGACCGTGGTGAAGACCACCAACTTCGGTGCCTTCATCGCCCTGATGCCCGGCAAGGACGGCCTGCTGCACATCAGCAAGCTGCGCTCGCTGGCCGGTGGCAAGCGCGTCGAGAGCGTCGAGGACGTCGTCGCGGTCGGCCAGAAGCTCCAGGTCGAGATCGCCGAGATCGACGACCGCGGCAAGCTGTCGCTGGTCCCGGTCGTCGAGGACGAGGGCGCTGCGGACGCGGCCGAGGCCGGCTCCGACTCCGAGCAGCCGGAGGCGTGACAGCCGCGTGAGCCGACGCCCGACCACGCGCACCCTCGAGACCGTCCGGGACAGCGCCGGCCAGGTGACGTCGCAGGTCCGCAGGACCCAGCTCGGGTCCGGACTGCGCATCGTCACCGAGCACATGGCCGGCGCCCGGTCGGCCTCGATCGGGGTGTGGGTCGGCGTCGGCTCGCGCGACGAGTCCGCGACCAGCCACGGGGCGTCCCACTTCCTCGAGCACCTGCTCTTCAAGGGCACGGGGGAGCGCTCGGCCCTGGAGATCTCCATCGCGCTCGACGCGGTGGGCGGTGAGTTCAACGCGTTCACCGCGAAGGAGTACACCTGCTTCCACGCCAGGGTGCTCGCCGACGACCTGCCGCTCGCCGTCGACGTGCTCGGCGACATGGTCACCGGCTCGCTGCTCGAGCCTCGCGACGTGGACGCCGAGCGGGACGTGATCCTCGACGAGATCGCGATGCACGACGACGACCCCGACGACGCCGTACAGAACCTGCTGGCGGAGCTGGCCTGGGGCGGTGACCGGCCGCTGGGCCGGCCGATCGCCGGCACGACCGAGTCGATCGAGGCGATGACGCCCGCGCAGATCAAGCGGTTCTACCGCCGGCACTACGTGCCGGCCAACACGGTGATCTCCGTGGCCGGCGCGGTCGACCACGCCACCGTGGTGAAGGCCGTCCGCCGGTCCTTCGCGCGACACGGCTGGCTGGACGGCGACGGCGCGCCCGTCTCGCCGCGGGACAGCCGGCCACGGCCGCGGGTCGGCGGTGGCTCCGAGCACGTGGCTCGGCCCTTCGAGCAGGTCAACCTGGTCATCGGCCGCGAGGGCCTGACCCGCGACGACGAGCGACGCTTCGCGCTCGGCGTCCTCAACACCGCACTGGGCGGCGGCACGTCGAGCCGCCTGTTCCAGGAGGTCCGCGAGCACCGCGGGCTGGCCTACTCCGTCTACTCCTTCGCCAGCCACTACGCCGACTCCGGCCTGGTGGGCGTCGCGGTCGGCTGCCTCCCCGACCGGCGCGACGAGGTGCTCGAGGTGGTGCGCGCGGAGCTGGCGCAGATCGCAGCGCAAGGCATCACCGCCGACGAGCTCGCTCGCGGCAAGGGGCAGCTGGTCGGCGGGATGATCCTCGGGCTCGAGGACTCCGGCTCGCGGATGATGCGGCTGGGCAAGAGCGAGCTCGTCCACGGCGAGGTGCTGGGCATCGACGACGTGATCGCCCGGATCGAGGGCGTCACCCTCGACGACGTGCAGGCCGTGGCGGCGGAGGTGTTCTCCCGGCCCGAGTTGCTGGCGGTCGTCGGACCGGCCTGACGCCGCGGCTCGCTAGCGGCGGCCGATGATCCCGATCACCGGCGGCTCCTTGGAGTCCACGATGTAGACCCGGAAGCCGGCCTGGCGCAGCTGCGCAGAGGCCTTGCTGAGGATGTTCGGCACCTGCTCCGGTCGGCTGGTGTCGTAGAAGAGGTTCACCGAGCCGCCGGGCAGGATCCGCTCGTGCAGGAGGGCGATCTCCTCCGTCGCGTCCCGCACCCAGAACAGGTTGACGTCGAAGGCGAAGACCTTGGTCAGCCGCTTCACCGGCACCCGGAGGGTCGCCAGGTCGATCTGGCGCACCGTCAGCCGGCCGGCCTCCACGTGGGCAGCGCACCGGGCCTTGGTGCGGTCGACACCCGCCTCGGAGCGGTCGATGGCGAACATCTTGCCCTTGCCCTCGAGCCGCCGGCAGATGAGGTCGGCAGCGGCCCCGTTGCCGCACCCGATCTCCAGCACGTGGTCGTTGGGCTGGACGTCCATGAAATCCACTGCCCACCGGATCCGGGCCGGGACCTTCTGCACCGCCATGGGGGCCAGCCTGCCAGAACCGGTCACGGCGTCACGCACTACCTTGGTGCCGTGGTCAGACGTGTCGCGAGCCAAGCAGCCGCTGACGAGGGCGGAACGCCTCTGCGCGTCGGGGTCCTCGGCGCCCGGGGGAAGGTCGGCTCGGAGGTCGTCCGGGCGGTCCGAGACGCCGAGGGCCTGGAGCTCGCCGCGGAGGTGGACCAGGACGACTCGATCACGTCGCTCACCGACGGCGGCACGCAGGTGGTGGTCGACTTCACCCACCCCGACGTGGTGATGGACAACCTGCGCTTCTGCATCGACAACGGCATCCACGCGGTCGTGGGGACGACCGGCTTCGACGACGCGCGCCTGGAGACGCTGCGCGGGTGGCTGGCCGGGAGCCCGGGCACCGGCGTGCTGGTCGCCCCCAACTTCTCCATCGGGGCCATCTTGATGATGCGGTTCTCGGCGATCGCCGCTCCGTTCTTCGAGTCCGTCGAGGTGGTCGAGCTCCACCACCCGACCAAGGCCGACGCGCCGAGCGGCACGGCGCGTCGTACGGCGGAGCTGATCGCGGCCGCCCGGCGCGAGGCGGGCTGCCCGCCGGTCCCCGACGCGACGTCCACGGCACTGGAGGGCGCGCGCGGCGCCGACGTCGACGGGATCCGCGTGCACGGCCTGCGGATCAGGGGCCTGGTGGCGCACCAGGAGGTGGTCCTCGGCGGCCTGGGCGAGACGCTGACCATCCGGCACGACTCGCTCGACCGAGCGTCGTTCACCCCCGGCGTGCTGGCCGGTGTCCGCCGGATCGGCGACCACCCTGGGCTGACGGTCGGGCTGGAGCACTTCCTCGACCTGGGCTGACCTCACCTGCCACCTCGTGGTGCAGAACCTGCCACCTCGTGGTGCAGAACCTGCCACCTCGTGGTGCGGAACCTGCCACCTCGTGGTGCGGAACCTGCCACCTCGCGGTGCGAAACCTGCCACCTCGTGGGGTCAGAGGAGGCGGAGGAGGGCGGCGGCGGCCGCGGAGCCGAACACCACGACGAGGAACGGCGCGCGGGCCAGGAGGAGCAGCACGGCGACCACGAGGGCGGCCGCGCGGGCGTCGAGCACCAGCGCTCGCCCCTCGGGTGCGGCGAGCACCTGCACGGTGACCAGCGCTGCGAGCAGCGCGACCGGGATCGAGTCGGCGATCCGGGCGACGACCGGGTTGCGGAGCACCGTCGCGGGCACCGACAGGCCGGCCAGCTTGAGCAGGTAGCAGCCGACCCCGGCGCCGACCACGGCCCACCAGATCACTGCGGCGCCTCTCGCCGCCGGGCGAGCGCTCCGACCAGGACCGCCACGCCGGCCGCCACCAGCACCGGCACACCGGCGGGGGTGACGGTGACCGCGCCGGCCGCGACCAGCGCCGCGAGGACGGCCACCAGCCGGGCGGTGGGGGAGTCCAGCCGCGGCCAGAGCAGCGCGAGGAAGGCCGCGCCCACGGCCGCGTCGAGGCCGAGGTCGCGCGGGTCCCCGAGCTGCTCGCCGGCGACGGCGCCCACGAGGGTGGTGAGGTTCCAGAGCACGAAGATCGTGGCGCCGGTGGTGACGAAGCCCGTCCGCGCGAGCTCCCGAGTGGGCCGGGTCACCGCCATCGCGGTGGACTCGTCGATCAGGATGTGCGCCGCCGCGGTGCGGCGCCAGCTGCGGTAGCCGAGCAACGGCGCCATCCGCAGGCCGTAGAGCGTGTTGCGGGTGCCGAGGAGCAGCGCGGTGAGGGCGCCGGCGACGGGCGTGCCTCCCGAGCCGAGCACGCCCGCCAGGGCGAACTGCGAGGCGCCGGTGAACATGAGCAGCGAGAGCACGCAGGTCTGGGCGACGTCGAGCCCCGAGGCGACGCCGACCGCGCCGAAGCTCAGGCCGTAGGTGCCGGTGGCGACGGCCACGCCGAGGCTGTCGCGCACGACGGCGCGGCGGGTGGTGGTCTCCACGCGTGTCCCGCTCAGGAAAGCGCGGTGTGGAGCCGCACCTGCTTGACCGTGCCCGTGCCGTGCTCGTCGGCGAGCTCGCGGGCCGCTCCGTCGGCCGCCCAGCCCGCGCTGGTCAGGAAGGCCCGCAGCGCGTCGTCGGTGGTCTCCACCCAGCAGACCCCGCGGGTGAAGCGGTCGGCCGCCAGGGTGTCGGCGCACGCCTGCAGCAGGCGTGAGCCGTGGCCGCGTCGGGTCTGCTCGGGGTCGACGGTGAACTCCGCGACCTCACCGTCGGTGGACGGATCGGCGTCGGGGTCGTCGCTGGGGCCGGTCAGCGCGAAGCCGACGACCCGGTCCTCCGCGAGGGCGACGAGCGCCCGCCGGCGAGCCTCGGGGGGACGGGCGAGGGACTCGCGCCAGGCGTCCGACAGGGTGTCCGACGCGGTGTCCGGGCCGATGCCGCGGTCGGCCAGCAGCGGGGCGAGCCGGTCGTCGTACCGCTGCTGCCAGGCGCGGAGCTGCACCGCGGCGATGCCGGCGGCGTCCGCCGGCCACGCGACCCGGACCGAGACGTCTGCAGCGACCATGCCGCCATCCTGACAGGCTGGCCGACGCCGCTAGGGTCGGGGACATGGAAATCCGCAACCTCGGGGCGAGCGGGCTGAGGATCTCGGCCATCGCCTACGGCAACTGGCTCACCCACGGCTCCCAGGTCGAGGAGGACGCGGCGATCGCGTGCGTGCAGCGGGCACTCGACGAGGGCATCTCCACCTTCGACACCGCCGACGTCTACGCCAACACCGCTGCCGAGACGGTCCTCGGCAAGGCGCTCGCCGGGGAGCGCCGCGAGGGCCTCGAGATCCTCACCAAGGTGTTCTGGCCCACCGGCCCCGGCAAGCACAACGACCACGGGCTCTCCCGCAAGCACATCTTCGAGTCGATCGACGCCTCGCTCCGCCGCCTCGGCACCGACTACGTCGATCTCTACCAGGCCCACCGCTTCGACCACGAGACGCCGCTGGAGGAGACGATGCTGGCGTTCGCCGACGTCGTCCGCGCCGGGAAGGCGCTCTACATCGGGGTCTCGGAGTGGCGGGCCGAGGAGATCCGCGCCGCCGCCGAGCTCGCGCGGGAGCTGCGGGTGCCGCTCATCTCCAGCCAGCCGCAGTACTCCATGCTCTGGCGGGTCATCGAGGCCGAGGTGGTGCCGACCTGCGCGGAGCTCGGCATCGGGCAGATCGTCTGGTCGCCGATCGCGCAGGGCGTGCTGACCGGGAAGTACCTCCCCGGGCAGCCGCCCCCGGCCGGCTCGCGCGCCACCGACGACAAGGGCGGCGCCGACATGGTGAAGCGGTGGCTGCAGGACGACGTCCTCGAGCGCGTCCAGCGGCTCAAGCCGGTCGCGGACGAGGCCGGGCTGTCGCTGGCACAGCTCGCGGTGGCGTGGGTGCTGCAGAACGACAACGTGTCGGCCGCCATCATCGGTGCCAGTCGGCCCGAGCAGGTCACCGAGAACGCGAAGGCAGCGGGCGTCCGCCTCGACGAGGCGACCATGCGCGCCATCGACGAGGTGCTCGAGGGCGTGGTCACCACCGACCCGGCCATGACCAAGTCGCCCCGGCGCTCCGAGGTGCTGGGCTGACCGCGCTCGGTCAGAGCGCGAACACGTACCTGGAGGTCGGGACCAGGTCGAGGCCCTGGTCGGCCCCGAACCGGGCGCAGCTGTCCATCAGCGTCGCGAACCGGCGCTGGAACTCCTCCTCGTCGCCGCCGCTTCCGTAGAACGCGTGGTGGTCGCTCATCGCCGCCATCGGGAACAGCTCCTCGACGATCCCGGCGACGTCCGGTGCGCCGTCGGTGAGCGGCTCGACGACCGGGTTCTGCACGTAGCCGAAGGTGCCCTGGGTCTCGATCGCCACCTGCGTGTGCCGGTCGAGCCAGTCGGCCCGCCAGGCGTCGTACGGCATCGCGGCGGGGCGGCGCAGGAACGCGACGTTGGCCAGTGCGTCGGCGCGCGCACCGTCGGGCACGTCCGGCGGGGGGAGCGGCTGCCGCTCCTCGACCAGCCAGCCGTCGGCCGTCCCGTCCACGTCTCGTACGACGCCCGCGACCGCGGCGGGGTCGGCATCGGTCCAGACGCCGACCACCGCGGTGATCCGCGGTCCGGGGCCGAACCGCATCGCTGCGGCGACGTGCTCGTCGTCGAGGTTGACCTGCAGCCGCGTGGCGCCGGCCGCGGCGACGGCCGAGCGCAGCTCCGGCCCGAGCAGGGTCGGTCCGAGGTCGGGTCGGTGCAGGGCGAGGATCAGCTTCACGCCTCGCAACCTAGAGCAGGCGCGGCCGATCCGGGACCACCTGGGCCGCAGCTACCGCGCGTAGTCCTCCGGGAGCGACTGGCCGATCTTGACCCGGGCCTTCGGCAGCCGCATGAACTTCATCTGCATCGCGCGGGTGAGCGCGTAGTAGGTGGTGCCCTTCAGCGGCTCGTCGGGGAAGCGGCGCCGGAGCTCGCGTCGCAGCCGCCACCGCAGCAGGACCATGTCGACCACGACGAACAGCACGGTGGCGAGCAGGATCAGGCTGCTGGCCTGCGCGAGCGCCGGGTTGCCGGTGTAGCCGAGCACCAGGCCGAGGATCATCAGCGGGATGACCATCTCGACGATGGAGAAGCGCGCGTCGACGTAGTCGCGGATGAACCGCCGGACCGGGCCGCGGTCGCGGGGCAGGAAGTAGCGCTCGTCGCCGCTCTTCATCGCCGAGCGGATCTTGCGGCTCTCCTCGGCGCGGTACTCCCGTTGCTTCCTCGCCAGCTCGCGCCGGTCGCGGGGGGTCTTGGCGCGGGCGCGCGCGGCGGCCTCGGCCTCCTTGCGCTTCGGCGTGGGCCGGCCCTTGCCGCCCGGCTTGGCCGGCGCCGCCGGCTGCTCGGCGACCGTCGACTTGCTGCGCTTGAACACGCTCACGCCTTCCTGCCCTGCTGGGCGTCAGTCACGGTGGGTCCTCCCCGGCAGGTCGAGCATCCGCTGCAGCGCGGTGAGCGCGTCCGCCTCGGTCTGGGGGTCGACCTCGATCCGGTTGACCACGACGCCCTCGACGAGGCTCTCCATCGCCCACACGAAGTGCGGCAGGTCGATCCGGTTCATCGTGGAGCAGTAGCAGACGTTGCGGTCGAGGAACATGATGTTCTTGTCGGGGTGGGCGTTCGCCAGGCGCTGGACGAGGTTGAGCTCGGTGCCGATCGCCCAGCTCGACCCGGCCGGAGCGGCCTCGATCGTCTTGATGATGTACTCGGTGGAGCCGACGAAGTCGGCGTTCAGCACCACCTCGTGCTGGCACTCCGGGTGCACCAGGACGTTGAGGTCGGGCACCTTCGCCCGGAGGTCCTCGATCACGTCGACCGAGAACCGGCCGTGCACCGAGCAGTGGCCCTTCCACAGGATCACCCGGGCCCGGTCGAGCTCCTCGGGAGTGAGGCCGCCGTCGGGCTTGTGCGGGTTCCACACCACGCAGTCGTCGAGGGAGTACCCCAGCTTCAGCACCGCGGTGTTGCGGCCCAGGTGCTGGTCGGGGAGGAACAGCACCTTGGTGTCGGTGCCCTTCTGCTGGAACGCCCAGTCCAGGGCCACCTCGGCGTTGGAGGAGGTGCACACCACGCCGCCGTTGCGGCCGCAGAACGCCTTGATCGCGGCGCTGGAGTTCATGTAGGTGACCGGGACGACGAGGTCCTGCACGCCGGCGGCGGCGAGCGCCTCCCAGGCACGCTCGACCTGCGCGATCCGCGCCATGTCGGCCATCGAGCACCCGGCCGCCATGTCGGGGAGCACCACCTGCTGGTGGGCGCCGGTGAGGATGTCGGCCGACTCGGCCATGAAGTGCACGCCGCAGAAGACGATGTACTCGGCCTCGGGCCGCGCCGCCGCGTCGCGGGCGAGCTTGAAGGAGTCGCCGGTGACGTCGGCGAACTGGATGACCTCGTCGCGCTGGTAGTGGTGCCCGAGCACGAACACCCGCTCGCCGAGCTTCTCCTTGGCCGCCAGCGCGCGGGCGACCAGGTCCGGGTCGGACGCGGCCGGCAGGTCGCCGGGGCACTCGACGCCGCGCTCGGAGAGCGGGTCGGAGCCGCGGCCCAGGGGCAGCAGCGGGAGGTCGACGGTGGTCATGGGCGAATCCTATTCCGCGCCGGTCCGCGGGACAGATTCCGCGGCACGCGCGCTCTCAGAGCAGGGCACCGTTGTGAACGTACGGCGCCGGGGGCTCCATTCCGCGCAGTGCCAGGTAGCCGGAGGTGGTCAGCTCCAGCCGGGCGTCGAGCCCGATCCCGACCGCCCAGCGGTTCGCGGCCGTGACGTGCGGGATCGTGATGCGGGCGCCCGACCGCGCGAGCACCTCCCACAGCAGGGTCCGGGCGGTGCTCACGTCGCGCGCGGCGAGGAGGTGCAGCCAGTCGCCGCCGGCGTAGGCGTAGCCCCGGCGGTCGGAGCTCACGAGCAGCGTCCCCGAGCGGGACAGCGCCTCGTGGTCGGGTCCGTGCGGCGCCCCCCGAAGGGCCAGGTCGAGCTCGTCCATCCACTCCCGGTCCTCCGGCGTGCCCTCCCGGAGCCCTCGCACGGCGGGGAGGGTGCTGGGGTCCACGGCGCCGGCGAGCTGCATCTGGGGGTGCAGAGCCAGACCGGCCCGGTGGTAGCGCCGCAGCGCCCGCGGGTCGTCCGACGTGGAGAGCATCCACCGGGGGCAGCCGGCGCCGTACTCCGTGGCGGCCCGCAGCAGCGGTGCACCGATGCCGGCACCCTGCCGACCGGGCTGCACGGCGAAGGTCGCCAGCGCCCACACATCGCCACGCCGGAAGCCGTTCGCGAAGCCGACCACGCCGGTGTCGTCCTCCGCCACCCACGCACCGCCGGGATCGGTCCCCAGCAGCAGCCCGGTGCGATCGATCCACAGCGCCGACCTCTCGGGGGTACGACGCTCGGGTGGGCGGCCCGCCGGCGGGGTGGTCCCCAGGTCGAGCTCGTAGAACGCCTCGTCGCTGATCCGCTCCGCGGTCGCGAGGTCGTCCACCGTCATCGGCCGGATCCGCACGTCGCCCACGGCGGCGACCCTAGGCGTCCACCACAATGGGCGCATGCGAGTTCTCGTGGCGCCGGACAAGTTCGCCGGCACGCTGTCGGCCGTGGAGGCGGCCGAGGCGATCGCGACGGGGTGGCGGCGGCAGGCCCCCGGGGACGAGGTCGTGCTCGCCCCGATGTCCGACGGCGGCCCGGGCTTCGTCGACGTGCTCCACGCGACCCTCGGCGGCGACATCCTGGCCGTCACCGTGGAGTCGCCCCACGGCGAGGAGGTCCCGGCGACGCTGCTCGTCGTGGGCGACACCGCCTACGTCGAGAGCGCGCAGGCCTGCGGCGTCCACCTCACCCGCGGTGAGGGCGGGGAGTTCGGGTCGACGGTGGGGGTCGGCACCCTGGTGCTGGCAGCCATGGACGCGGGGGCCCGCAGGATCGTGGTGGGCCTCGGCGGCTCGGGCACCAACGACGGCGGAGCGGGGCTGCTGGCCGCCCTGGGCGCCGACTCCGACCGGTCCCTCGACGTCGGGGGCGTGTTCCTCGACGGTGTGACGACGGTCGACCTCACCCTGCCCCGGCAGATGGTGGCCGGCGTGGAGCTGGTGGTCGCGACCGACGTGGACAACCCGCTGACCGGGCTGTTCGGGACGACGAAGACCTTCGGACCGCAGAAGGGCATCGCCGAGGACTTCCTGGCCACGCTCGACGGCTTCCTGGAGCAGTTCGCGGCCGCGACCGACCGCCGGCTCGCCCTCGAGCCGGGCGCCGGCGCCGCGGGCGGGATCGGGTTCGCGCTGATGCTCCTGGGCGCGACGCGGGTGCCCGGCATCGAGCTGGTCGCCGACGCGGTCGGCCTCGCGGAGCAGGCGAGGGCCGCCGACCTGGTCGTCACCGGCGAGGGCGCCTTCGACTTCAGCAGCCGGGCCGGCAAGGTGCCGTACGGCGTCGCGGCGATCGCCGCCGACGCGCTCCGGCCGTGCGTGGCGCTCGCCGGGCAGGTGCTGGTGGGCTCGCGCGAGATGCGGGCGCTCGGGATGGACGCAGCCTACTCGCTGGTGGACAGCGTCGGCGAGGAGCGGGCGTTCGCCGACCCGCGGGGTGCGCTGGCCGACCTCGCGGCGCGGGTGGCGCGGACCTGGTCGGACGGAGCCGGCTGAGCCGACTGCAGCCGGCCGAGCGGGCCGGGGCACCCGAGAGACACGCCGTAACCGACACACCTGTCGGTGAACATGTTCTAGATTGCGCTCCGTGACCGAACTGAGGCAGCGCTTCGAGAAGCTCCGGGCCGGCGACGCGGCCGGCCCGGTCGACCCCGCCGACCTGGACGCCCTGTGGGCGGACCTGGCCACCACAACCGTCGAGGAGATCCTCGGCGCCTGGCGCGGCGGCGACTTCGCCACCGGCCACGTGGCGAGCACCGTCCTGCGCAAGGTGGGGTGGCACGGCAAGCGTTTCGACAGCCCGCTCGAGGCGGTCCCGCTGGTGTGCCGCGACGACGCCGGCGAGCTCTACTCCAATCGCGAGGCGGCCGGCGGCGGCGAGGCGTCGCTGTGGCCGGTCGGCTTCCGCGGCGAGGTCACCGCCACCATGGTCTACGACAGGATGCCGGTCCTCGACCACTTCAAGAAGGTCGACGACGACACCCTGGTGGGCATCATGAACGGCAAGCTCTCCAGCGCGTTCGGCATCGACGACCTCTACTACTTCTGGCTGGAGCGCGAGGCATGAGGACCACGGTCGCGATGGTGGAGGAGCCGGGCGGCGAGTTCGTCCTCGCCGAGGTGGAGCTGGACGAGCCGAGGGACGACGAGGTGCTCGTCCGGATCGTCGCCACGGGACTGTGCCACACCGACCTCACGGTGCCCACGATGCTGCCCGCCGAGATGATGCCGACCGTGGTGGGCCACGAGGGCACGGGCGTGGTCGAGCAGGTGGGGGCCGCGGTCAGCGGCATCGAGGTCGGCGACCACGTGGTGATGAGCTTCCGCTCCTGCCGGGCCTGCGAGCCGTGTCGCGCCGGCGACGTCGGCTACTGCGAGCAGAGCCTGCTGCTCAACTACATGGGGATGCGGGCCGACGGCTCGACGACCATGAAGCGCGGCGACCAGACGGTGTTCGGCTCCTTCTTCGGGCAGTCCAGCCTGGCCCGCCACGCGCTGGCCTACGCGGACAACTGCGTCGTCGTCGACAAGGGGCTGGACCTCACCAGGCTGGCGCCCTTCGCCTGCGGCTTCCAGACCGGCGCCGGCACGGTGCTCAACGTGCTGGCCCCGGCGCCGACCGACAGCATCGTCGTCTTCGGCGCGGGCGCGGTCGGCCTCGCCGCCGCCGCGGCCGCCCGCGGTCTCGGCGTCGAGACGGTCGTCGCCGTGGATCCCACGCCGTCGCGGCGCGAGGCCGCCGAGGCGTACGGCGCCGTGGTGCTGGACCCGCTCGAGGAGGGCGCGGAGCCGGTCGAGCAGCGGGTCAGGGAGATCACGGCCGGCGGGGCGTCGTACGCCATCGACACCACGGCCATCCCCGAGGTCGTGCTCCAGGCGCAGCACGCGCTGCGACCGAAGGGGATGCTCGTCGCCCTGGGGCTCGGCGCCCCGGAGTACCGGATCGACGCGATCGACCTCCTCCAGTCCGGCAAGGTCGTGCGCTCCTCCATCGAGGGGGAGGCGGACCCGCTGGTGACCATCCCGGAGCTGATCGCGCTGCGTGAGGCGGGGAGGTTCGACGTCGACCACCTGGTCACCACCTACCCGTTCGAGAGGCTCGCCGACGCCGTGGCCGACTCGAGGGCCGGCAGGGTGGTCAAGCCGGTCCTGGTGTGGTGAGGGTCCTGCGCCGCGAGACTGAGGAATAACCGGCGGTGTGCGACGATTGGGACTAGTCGAACCCCGACCTGACAACCTGGAGTGAGCAATGAGCGACCAGTGCGGCTGCGGCGCGGGCCACAGCCACGAGGCCCCCGGCGCGACGGCGACCACCGCCACCGTCCAGGCGCCCGTGACCGTCGAGCGCCGTGAGGACCAGATCAACCTGAGCCCGGTGGCGGCCGCCAAGGTCAAGAGCCTGCTGGAGCAGGAGGGTCGCGACGACCTCCAGCTGCGGATCTCCGTGCAGCCCGGTGGCTGCAGCGGCCTGCGCTACCAGCTGTTCTTCGACGAGCGGAGCCTCGACGGCGACGTGGTCACCGACTTCGACGGCGTGGCCGTCGTCGTCGACCGGATGAGCGTCCCCTACCTCAACGGGGCGATGATCGACTTCGTCGACACCATCGAGAAGCAGGGCTTCACGATCGACAACCCCAACGCGACCGGCTCGTGCGCCTGCGGAGACAGCTTCCACTGATCCGAGCAGCATCCGAGCCAGGGACGAGAAGCAGCCCGAGCAGCAGCAATGCCCCCCGCCGTCGGCGGGGGGCATTGTCGTCCCTGTCGTCCCTGTCGTCTCTGTCGTGCCCGTCGTCTCCTTGTCAGTCGGCCGGGCCGCGGTCGGCCGCCGGTCAGTCGAGGTGGAGGTGCAGGGCGTTGGCCAGGCGCTGGGCGGCCTCGGAGATCTCGATCTCACGCTTCGGCACGTCGCGCGGGAACTCGTCGTAGTGGATGCTGGGCGCGGGCCGGGTGGCCCGGGCGGCCGCCTGCTCGAGGCGCCGGCTGACGGCCTCGCAGTCGGCCTGCATCTCGCTGGGGGAGGACAGCTCTTCGTAGGGCATGTCTCGACGCTAGGCGTTACCGCGGGGTAGACCCAGTGGTACCGGCCGGTAGCTCCGGCGCGGCTCAGTTAGGGTTCCGTGTCGTGACTGCCTCTACCGGATCCACGGGATCCACCGGGCCCACCGGCTCCCTGCTCATCGCCGGCTCCATCGCCACCGACCACCTGATGACCTTCGCGGGGAGGTTCGCGGACTCGCTGGTGGTCGAGCAGCTCGACAAGCTGTCGGTGTCGTTCCTCGTCAACGACCTGGAGATCCGCCGCGGCGGGGTGGCGCCGAACATGTGCTTCGGCCTCGCCAAGCTGGGCCTGCGACCGGTGCTCGTGGGTGCGGCGGGGGAGGACTTCGCCGACTACCGCTCCTGGCTGGAGCGCCACGGCGTCGACTGCCACTCGGTCCACATCTCCGAGAGCAAGCACACCGCGCGGTTCGTGTGCACCACCGACTCCACCATGGCGCAGTTCGCCTCCTTCTACCCCGGTGCGATGAGCGAGGCCAGCCAGATCGAGCTGGCGCCCATCGTCGAGCGGGTCGGTGAGCCGGCCTACGTCCTGATCGGCGCCGACGACCCGGACGCGATGAAGCGGCACACCGAGGAGTGCCGGCAGCGCGGCTACCGCTTCATCGCCGACTGCTCCCAGCAGCTCGCCTTCGCGGAGGGCGACCTGATCCGCGACCTCATCGAGGGCGCCGCCATCCTCTTCTCCAACGAGTACGAGTCCCACGTCATCGAGAAGAAGACCGGCTGGAGCGCCGAGGAGGTGCTCGCGCGGGTGGACATCCAGGTCACCACCCTCGGCAAGGACGGGGTGCGGGTCACCACCAAGGACGGCACGTCGTTCGAGGTCCCGGCGGCCAAGGGCGTCGACGCGGTGGAGCCCACCGGCGTGGGCGACGCGTTCCGCGGCGGCTTCCTGGCCGCGCTGTCGTGGGGCACCTCCCTCGAGCGCGCCGCGCAGGTCGGCTGCGTGCTCGCCGCCTACGTCGTGGAGACGGTCGGCACCCAGGAGTACGAGTTCACCCACGCGGAGTTCGTGGAGCGGGTCCGTGGCTCCTACGGCGACGCGGCCGCGGACGAGATCGGCCAGCACCTGTAGGTCGGCCTCAGCCGAGGCGGCGCACGACGTAGCGCGGGACGCCGTCCTCGGCGGTGTCCTCGCCGACGTACTCCTGCTCGCGCATCCGGCACCACGCCGGCACGTCGTGGCGCGCGGCCGGGTCACGGGCGACCACCGCCAGCAGCTCGCCGACCGCCACGCCCGGCAGCGCCTTGGCGAGCTCGATGACGGGCCGCGGGCAGGGCAGGTCCCGGCAGTCGAGCTCGACGACGGCAGGCTCGCTCACAGGCCCGCCCTCGCCCTGATCTCGCCCACGGCGTCGGCCAGGGCGGCGCAGAACCCGTCGACCTCGTCGTCGGTGGTCGCACGCTCGAGCGAGATCCGCACGTTGCCGTGGGTGAGCGCGCCCATGGCGGCGAGCACGTGGCTGGGCTCGAGGGTGGAGGCCGTGCAGGCCGAGCCGCTGGCGACGCCGTACCCCCGCCGGGCGAGGGCGTCGACGATCTCGTCGCCGCCGACGTACAGGCAGGAGAAGGTCAGCAGGTGGGGGAGCCGGGCGACGGGGTCGCCGACCACCTCTGTGTCGGGGAGAGCGGAGACGGCGGCGCGCATCCGCTCCACAAGCCGGAACTGGCGGTCGGCGACGAGCTCCCGCTCGGCCAGCACCGCCTGCAGGGCAGCGGCGGCGGCGAGGGCGGCGGGCACGTCCGGGAACCCGCCGAGCTGGTCGAGGCCGTCGTCGCCGGGGAACGGGTTGGTCCAGCGCGCCGAGCGGCGTACGACGAGCACGCCGGCGCCGGCCGGACCGCCCCACTTGTGGGCGGAGCCGGCCAGCGCGTCCCACCGGTCGGAGAGCGGCACGTGCCCGACCGCCGCGCAGGCGTCCACGAACAGCGGAACGCCGTCGGGCAGGTCCACCTCGTCCACCGGCTGCAGGGTCCCGACCTCCTGGTTGGCGGCCTGCAGTGCCACGACCGCGACGCCGGGCCGACGGGCCGCCGTGCCGACCTCCACCGGGTCGACCCGGCCGGCGCCGTCGACGGGGATGGTGGTGTGCGCGGGGGAGGGGCGCCAGGCCACGGCATGGAGGACCGAGGAGTGCTCGACGGCGCTGTGGACCACGCCGTCGGCCCGGCTCGCCGCCACCAGCCCGAGCAGACCGCGGTGCACCGCGTCGGTGCCCGAGGCGGTGAAGCCCACCTCGTCGGCGTGCACCCGAAGGCACTCCGCGACCACTGCGCGGGCGTTGTCGAGGAGCAGTCGCGCGTCGCGGCCGGCCCGGTGCAGCCGCCGCGGGTCCGCGAAGCCCCGCTCGAGCGCGGCGAGCAGCGTCTCCCGCGCGGCGGGGTGCAGCCGCGACGACGAGGCCGCATCGAGGTACACCTCCGGCGTGCTGCTCACACTGTGACGATAGTGGCGACTGGGGGCCGGATCACGGCGGTCCGGAAGCGCCGACCCGCCGCTCGGACCGGCGCCGCTCTCCGGTACTGTTCGCAATTGTTCTGATCCTTGAGAGGAAGGCTCGTTCGTGGGCTGGTGGCACCCCGAGCGCTCGCGGGGACCGCGTCGGCGATCCCGTCGCGCGATCCCGCTCGCCGGATTCGTCGTACTCGCGCTCGCGCTGTCCGGCTGCTCCACCGACTCCCAGTGGGAGCGGTTCGGCATGCCGGCGATCAAGTCCGAGCAGGGCGAGCACATCCTCCTCCTCTGGCAGGGCGCCTGGGTGGCGGCGCTGGTCACCGGCGTGATCGTCTGGGCCCTGATCATCGGCGTGCCGCTGTGGTTCCGGCGGCGCAGCGACGACGAGGTCCCGATCCAGACCCGCTACAACCTGCCGATCGAGATCTTCTACACGATCTTCCCGATCGTCGTGGTGGTGGCGTTCTTCTCCCAGACCGTCCGCGTGCAGAACCTCGCCTTGGAGCTGGAGCCCGAGCCCGAGGTGGTCGTCCAGGTCGTCGGCCAGAAGTGGTCGTGGACCTTCAACTACCCCGACTCGGTCGACACCCCGCAGGGGTCCAACGTCTACGTCTCCGGCACCGGCGACGAGATCCCCACGCTGGTGATCCCGGTCGACAAGACCATCGAGTTCCAGCTCTACAGCCCCGACGTGGTGCACAACTTCGGCATCCCGGCGTTCGCCATGCGGATGGACGTCATCCCCGGCAACGACAACGCCTACCAGGTCACCCCGACCGAGACCGGCGTCTACGCCGGCAAGTGCTACGAGCTCTGCGGCACGTACCACTCCCGGATGCTGTTCAACGTCGCGGTCGTCACCGAGTCCGAGTACGACGCCTACCTGCTGGACCTCGCCAACGACCCCGAGCACGTCTCGGAGGAGCCCGTCACGGGCGGGCTGTACTCCTCCGAGCTCATCGACAACGACCAGGGAGACCACGAGTGACCGCGTACGTCGCCCGCTCCGCGGAGGTCACCGAGCGGAAGCCGCTGGGCAAGCTGCTCGTCCGCATGATGACCACCACCGATCACAAGCTGATCGGCAACCTCTACTTCGTCACCGCGATGGGGTGGTTCCTCGCCGGCGGTGTGATGGCCCTGGTGATCCGCTCCGAGCTCGCCTACCCGGGCAGCCAGGTGGTCAACGAGGAGCTCTACAACCAGCTCTTCACGATGCACGGCACGATCATGCTGCTGCTGTTCGCGACGCCGCTGTTCTTCGCCTTCGGCAACGCGATCATGCCGCTCCAGATCGGCGCGCCGGACGTCGCGTTCCCACGGCTGAACATGTTCAGCTACTGGCTGTACCTCTTCGGCGGGCTGATCGTCGCCGCGGGCTTCCTGACGCCGCAGGGAGCGGCGTCCTTCGGGTGGTTCGCCTACACGCCGCTCTCCGACTCGGTCAACAGCCCCAGCGTGGGCGGCGACCTGTGGATCATGGGTCTGTGGATGGCCGGTCTGGGCACCATCCTCGGCGCGGTCAACTTCCTGACCACGATCATCTGCATGCGGGTGCCCGGCATGACCATGTTCCGGATGCCGCTGTTCACCTGGAACGTGCTGATCACCTCGATCCTGGTGCTGATCGCGTTCCCGATCCTCGCCGGTGCGCTGCTCTCCCTCGAGGCCGACCGCCAGCTCGGCGCGCACGTGTTCGACGCCGCGACCGGCGGGCCGATCCTGTGGCAGCACCTGTTCTGGTTCTTCGGCCACCCCGAGGTCTACATCATCGCGCTGCCGTTCTTCGGGATCATCACCGAGATCCTCCCGGTGTTCAGCCGCAAGCCGATCTTCGGCTACATCGGCCTGGTCGGCGCCACCCTCGCGATCGCGATCCTGTCGGTCGCCGTGTGGGCCCACCACATGTTCGTGACCGGTGCGGTGAACCTGCCCTTCTTCGCGGGCATGACCTTCCTGATCGCGGTCCCGACCGGCGTGAAGTTCTTCAACTGGATCGGCACC
This sequence comes from Nocardioides proteolyticus, assembly GCF_051280635.3. NCBI lineage: Bacteria > Bacillati > Actinomycetota > Actinomycetes > Propionibacteriales > Nocardioidaceae > Nocardioides > Nocardioides proteolyticus. The sequence continues at coordinate 29,127 of NZ_JBNBPO030000006.1, forward strand.
ATGTGGGGCGGGTCGGTGCGGATGGACACGCCGATGCTGTGGTCGATCGGCTTCCTGACGACCTTCCTGTTCGGCGGCCTGACCGGCATCATCCTCGCCAGCCCGCCGCTGGACTTCCACGTGTCCGACTCCTACTTCGTGGTGGCCCACTTCCACTACACGGTGTTCGGCACGGTCGTGTTCGCGATGTTCGCGGGCTTCTACTTCTGGTGGCCCAAGCTGACCGGTCGGATGCTCGACGAGCGGCTCGGCAAGATCCACTTCTGGCTGCTGTTCATCGGCTTCCACACCACGTTCCTCATCCAGCACTGGCTGGGCGTGGAGGGCATGCCGCGGCGCTACGCCGACTACCTGCCCGGCGACGGCTGGGAGTTCATGAACCAGGTCTCGACCATCGGCTCGTTCGTGCTGGCCTCGTCGATGCTCCCGTTCTTCTACAACGTCTACGTCTCCCGCAAGGCGCCGCTGGTCAACACCGACGACCCGTGGGGCTGGGGACGGTCGCTGGAGTGGGCGACGAGCTGCCCGCCGCCGCGCCACAACTTCCACACCATCCCGCGGATCCGCTCCGAGTCGCCGGCGTTCGACCTCCACCACCCGGAGATCGCGGCCATCGAGATGTACGAGAACCCCGCGGAGATGGACGACGAGGCCGGCGACGTGGCCGAGACCCAGGGTCGCGCCGAGCACCTCGCGGACCAGATGGACCCGGAGCAGCAGCCGAAGAGGGAGGATGACGACCGATGAAGGTCGAGGCATGGATCTTCGGGATCACGACGTTCTTCCTGCTGCTGGTCAGCCCCGCGTACTGGTTCATCACCGAGGCCGGTGACTCCGGCGCCGACTGGACCGGCACGTCGGCGCTGGTGATGACCACGCTGCTGTGCGCGATGGTCACCCTCTACCTCGGCTTCCACGCCCGCCGGATGGACGCGCGCCCCGAGGACCGCAAGGACGGCGAGATCCCCGACGGCGCCGGCGAGCTGGGCTTCTTCCCGCCGTACTCCTGGTGGCCGCTGTGGTGCGCCCTGTGCCTCAGCCTGATCGTCTTCGCCGTGGCCGTGCTGGCCTGGTGGCTGATGATCATCGGCTGCGTGCTCGGCGCGATCGCGCTCAGCGGCTGGATCTTCGAGTACTACCGCGGCGACTACGCCCACTGACGGCGGGGTCGCGCCCGTCCCGGACCGGGGCGGGCGTCGCGTGAAGTCCTGATTCGGGACCAGCGGCGGTTAGGCTCTCCTGATGCCGTACGACGACCTCCCCCGAACCACCCGCCTGGCGGCCGGGCTCGCCGTGCTCGGTCTCGTCGCCGTGACCCTGGCCGGCTGCGCCGGCGCCGACCGCGATCCGGGCGACGGCCCGGCCGACGCGGCAGCGGAGACGACCGGTGTCGCGGGCGGCAAGACCGTGGTCCGCACCAACGTGCGCGCCGGGGCCACCGACGTCCCGGTCGACAAGGTCCTGCGCGTGGTGGCGGAGAACGCGACCCTACGCTCGGTGGTCGTCCGGTCTGCCGGTGGGCGGCTGCCGGGCGAGCTCGTCGAGGACGGTGCCCGGTGGGTCGCCTCCGACCGGCTCGAGCCGGGCATCCGCTACCGGGTGCGGGCGGTCGCGGCGGGTGCCGACGGCGAGCGGGTGAGGAACGTGTCGTCGTTCACCACCGCGCCGCTGACCCTCGACCAGCAGACCTACCCGTCGGTGGCGCCGCTGGACGGCGAGACGGTGGGGATCGGGATGCCGGTCGTCGTCCGGTTCGACGTGCCGGTGACCGACAAGGCGACCTTCGAGAAGCACATGCGCGTCAGCTCCTCGCCGCGCCAGGCGGGGTCGTGGCGGTGGGTCAGCGACAACGAGGCCCGCTGGCGCCCGCGGCGCTACTGGAAGGCCGGCACCGACGTCAGCGTCGACATCGACGTCAACGGGCTCCACGCCGGGGGTGGCATCTACGGCCAGGAGGACCGTCGGGTCGACTTCCAGATCGGCGACGCCCACGTCTACCGCGTCGACGCCGCCGCGCACCGGATGAAGGTCTTCGAGAACGGCCGGCTGCTGCGCACCTTCCCGATCACCACCGGTAAGCCGGGCTTCACCACCCGGTCCGGGGTCAAGGTGATCATGGGCAAGCACGAGCGCAAGCGGATGAACTCCGAGACGGTCGGGATCCCGAGCGGGTCGGCCGAGGCCTACGACATCGCGAACGTGCGGTGGGCGATGCGGCTGACGTCGTCCGGTGAGTTCATCCACGCCGCGCCCTGGTCCGTCGGCTCCCAGGGCCGGGCCAACGTCTCGCACGGCTGCACGGGCATGAGCACCGAGGACGCCGGCTGGCTGTATGCGATGAGTCGCAGGGGAGACGTCGTCGAGTACACCGGCACCGACCGGCCGATGGAGCCCGACAACGGCTACGGCGACTGGAACCTCGCCTGGGCCGACTACGTCGAGGGCTCCGCGCTGCAGTAGCGCCCGGACGGCACCGGTTCAGACCACCCGCACCGTCGTACGACGCCGGGCGGTGAAGTCCCAGACGCGGGTCGCCATCGCCCTGCTCAACCGGACGCACCCGGCGGAGTCGCGGACCAGGTTGGTGCCGAGGTACCAGTCCGGGTGCAGCTGGCGGCCGGTGGACATGTGGCGCGGGATCCGGTGGAAGCCGATCCCGCACGGCGCGAAGCGGACGAAGTGGTCGAGCCAGTACGCGCCGCTCGCGCTGCGGTTGAGACGCACCCGCGCCGGACGACCGCAGTAGGAGCCGGTGCGCCAGGTGCCCTTGTGCAGCACACGCGGGTTGTCGACGATTCCGCCCTGGGCACGCACCCGCCCGGCCGGGCCGACGAGCCAGATCCAGTTCTGGCCCTGGCTGATCACGATCCTGCGCCCGGAGCCCGAGCGGGCCGGCAGCGGGCGGCGGTCACACCGGCGGGCCCGCGACGAGTGCAGGACGCGACGGGTGGTCGCGTTCAGCCGTCCGGTCTGGTCCAGGCGATGGCGGGACTGGAACCGCGCGACCGCGGCGCGGGTGTGCATGCCCATGTCGCCGTCCGCGGGGCCCGCGTCGCAGCGCAGGTCGTTGAGGCGGCGCTGTGCCTTCAGCACCACCGCGTCGGCCACGGCGGGGGAGGGCAGCAGCGGGGCCAGCAGGGCGAGCACGGGTACGACGAGGAGCAGCAGCCGACGCAACGGGACCTCCTGGAAGCCGACGGGCGCCGCCCATCCTCGCACGCGAGGAGGGACGGCGCCCGTCGGACGACCGTGGGCCGGATCAGTGCTCGGCAGGACCGTGCTTGTTGGGACCCGCCGCGATCTGCGCCTCGAGCTCGTGGAGCTCGTGCTCGGCGTGGTGCTGCGCCTCATGCAGCTCCTCGGCCGTCGGCTTCTGCACGTTGTCGGCGAAGAACAGCGCCTGCAGCCGGGCCCGCAGCTTGCGGAGCCGGAGCTTGCGGCCCTCGAGCCCCGACGCGTCGATCTCCTCGACCGGCTCGGGGGCCGGGTCGTCGTCACGAGCGGTGAGCTCGTAGGCCGTCGTGATCGGGAGCGGCAGGTGCTTCTCGGCGTACCCGCCCTCGGGGGAGCGGACCAGCACGCCGGACTCGTAGCCGTGGAGCAGCTTCTCCTCGTCGTGGCGCTGCAGGGAGATGCACCAGCGCCTGGTGACGATGAACGCGATCACCGGGCCGATGAACACCGCCGCCCGCAGGAAGTAGGTGATCTGGTTGATGCTCAGGTGCATCTTGATCGCGATGATGTCGTTGCCGCCCGCGGCCCACGAGAGGCCGTAGAAGGTGATCAGCGCGGCCATGATCGCGGTCCGGGTCGGCGCGTTGCGCGGACGCTGCAGCAGGTGGTGCTCCCGCTTGTCGCCGGTGATCCAGGACTCCAGGAAGGGCAGCAGGATCAGGATCGTCAGCAGCAGCGGCGGGGCGACCAGGATCGGGAGGATCACGTTCCACGAGATCGTGACGCCCCACAGGTGGGTCTCCCACGGCGGGATGATCCGCAGCAGGCCGTCGGGCCAGCCCATGTACCAGTCCGGCTGCGACCCCGCGGTCACCTTCGACGGGTCGTAGGGCCCGAGCTTCCAGACGTTGTTGATCGAGAACAGCCCGCCCATCAGCGCGGTGACACCGAACACGATGAAGAAGAAGCCGCCCGCCTTGGCCGCGTAGACCGGGAGCATCGGGTAGCCCACGACGTTCTGCTCGGTGCGGCCGGGACCGGGCCACTGGGTGTGCTTGTGGTAGACGAGCAGCAGCATGTGGGCCGCGATCAGCGCCAGCAGCAGCCCCGGGATCAGCAGGATGTGCATGGCGTAGAGGCGCGGGATGATCGCGTCGCCGGGGAACTCCCCGCCGAACAGGAAGAAGGACATGTAGGTGCCGACCACCGGCGTGGCCTTGATGAAGCCGTCCGCGGCGCGGACGCCGGTGCCCGAGAGCAGGTCGTCGGGCAGCGAGTAGCCGGTGAAGCCCTCGATGGTGCCCAGCAGGAGCAGCAGGCAGCCGATCACCCAGTTGAGCTCGCGCGGCTTGCGGAAGGCTCCCGTCAGGTAGACCCGCAGCAGGTGGATCATCATCGAGGCGATGAAGATCATGGCCGCCCAGTGGTGCATCTGCCGCATCAGCAGGCCACCGCGCACGTCGAAGGAGATGTCGAGCGTGGAGGCGAACGCGGCCGACATGTGCACCCCGCGGAGGGGGTCGTAGGAGCCGTCGTACTGGACCTCGGTCATGGACGGGTCGAACCACAGCGTCAGGAAGACACCGGTCAGCAGCAGGACGACGAAGCTCCACAGCGCGATCTCGCCGAGCATGAAGGACCAGTGGTCCGGGAAGACCTTGCGCAGGTTCTTCTTCATGGCCGTGCCGAGACCGAGCCGCTCGTCGGCCCAGTTGGCGACGGCGCCGGCGCGGCCGGCACCCTTCTTCGGCGTCGCGGGCTCGGAGCCGTTGGTCGTGGCGACCTTGCTCACATCAACGCTCATAGTAGTCACGCTCCCAGAAGCTCGGGCCGACCGGCTCGTCGAAGTCGCTCTGCGCGACCAGGTAGCCCTCCTCGTCGACTGCCAGCGGCAGCTGGGGCAGCGGCCGGCCCGCGGGGCCGAAGACGACCCTGCCGGCGTCGGCGAGGTCGAAGGTGGACTGGTGGCACGGGCAGAGCAGGTGGTGGGTCGTCCGCTCGTTCAGCGAGATCGGGCAGCCGACGTGGGTGCAGATCTTGGAGTAGGCGACGATGCCGTCGACGTGCCAGTTCTCCCGGCTGCTGCCGTCGGCAGCCTTGCCGTGCTTGATGTCCTTGGGGTTCATCCGCAGCAGGATGAGGGACGCCTTGGCCTTGTGGACCTGCAGGCTGATGCCCTCGACCTCCTCCGGGTCCACCTCGTAGCGCTCGGGGTTGAACAGGACCTCCGGCTGGGCGTTCACCAGGTCGCCGACCTCCAGGTCCGAGGCGAGGATCGGCGTGCCGATGGCATCCCGCGAGATGCGCATCAGGGGCAGGGTGACCTTCTCGCCGTCCTTGACGATGGTCTCGCCGCCGCGCGCCCAGATGGTGTGGTAGAGCTTGTCGCCGGGGAGCGGGCCGAGGTCGCGGAGCATGACGACGGCGGGCAGCCCGAGCAGTCCGACGGCGCCGAGCATCGAGTTGCGGATGAGCGGGCGTCGCCCGATGCCGGACTCCTCGAGGCCGGCACCGAGAGCGGCGACACTGGCCTCGCGGTCCTCGTCGCTGGAGCGGGCCGGGTGACGCATCTCCACCAGCTCGTGGTCGGCCATCAGGCGGCGGGCCCAGTGGATCACACCGATGCCGATGAACAGCAGCGCGAGCCCGAGGGTCAGCCCCAGCGCCATCGTGGACGCGCCGAACCCGGCGATGACGTGCCAGTTGTCCTCGATGTCGAGGGTGAAGTAGGCGACGAGGAAGGCGATCGTGCTCAGCGCCGAGAGGCCGAAGAGCAGCGCCACCTGGCGCTCCGCCCGCTTCTCCTGGCCCGGGTCGACGTCGGTCGGTCGCCACTGGTGGGCGGGCAGCCCCGGGTCCGCGATCGGGCCGACGGGCTCCAGGCCGCTGCCCGGCGCGTCGGTGGGGTTGTCGTGTGCGTCGCTCACGCCTGCGCCTCGTCCTTCTGCTTGCTCGAGCGAGTGGTGTGGGCGGCGATCCAGACGGCGAAGCCGACCAGGCCACCGAGCCCGACGATCCACGCGATGATGCCTTCGCTGACCGGGCCGAGGCTGCCGAAGCTGAACCCGCCGTAGCCGGGCTGCTCGTCGAGGGTCTCGAGGTAGGCGATGACGGCCTTCTTGTCCGCGGGCGGGATGTTGCCGTCGGAGAAGGTGTCCATCGACTGCGGGCCGGTCAGCATGGCCTCGTAGATGTGCTTGGGGTCCACGCCGCGGATCTTCGGCGCGTAGCCGCCGCGGGGCATGGCACCGCCGGAGCCCTCGAAGTTGTGGCAGGCGGTGCAGTTGGCCAGGAAGATCTGGCTGCCGCGGGTGACGAGGAGGTCGCGGTCGTCCTCGTCCTCGTCGCCGTCACCGTCGAGGTCGCCCGGGCTGGAGGTGTCGTAGAGCTCCTCCTCGGGGATGCCGGGGCCGGTGCCGAGGGTGTCGACGTAGGCGGCCATCGCGGCGATCTCCGCCTCGGTGTAGACGACCTCCTTGCGCGGCACCTGCGCGCCCGGCTGGGCCATCGGCATCCGGCCGGTGCCGACCTGGAAGTCCACGGCGGCGGCGCCGACGTCGACCAGGGGCGGACCGTACTGCGAGCCGCCCTGGGTGAGCACCCCCTCACCGTTCTGGCCGTGGCAGAAGGCGCAGCCCACCAGGAAGAGCTCGCGGCCCTCCCGGACGAGGGCGTCCTGGTCCTGCTCGTTGTCGGCCTGCGCCGGCGCGAACGCGGCGTACAGGCCGCCGGTAAGCAGGAGGCCGCACACCAGCACCATGAGGCCGGCGAGCGGGCCGCGGCGGTGCCGGGAGAGGCGACCGGCGGAGCGGTTCAGAAGGCGCACGTTCAGTCCTTGCGGGTCCGGGTCGGGGCGGGGAGATCGCCGGGGCGGGTCAAGATGGTGTCCGTCAAGCGATCACTTCACCAGGTAGATCGTCGCGAAGAGGCCGATCCAGACCACGTCGACGAAGTGCCAGTAGTAGGAGACGACGATGGCGCTGACGGCCTGCTCGTGGGTGAACCGCCGTGCGACGTAGGTGCGGCCGAGCACGAAGAGGAAGGCGATCAGGCCACCGGTCACGTGGATCCCGTGGAACCCGGTGGTCAGGTAGAACATCGTGCCGTAGCCGTCGTTCGGGATCGTGACGCCCTCGTGGATCAGCTCGGCGTACTCCAGCGCCTGTCCGCCGATGAAGATCGCGCCCATGACGTAGGTCAGGATGAACCACTCGCGCAGGCCCCACTTGCCGACGTTGAGCAGCCCGCCGGCGCGACCGACCTGGCCACGCTCAGCGGCGAACACGCCGAGCTGGCAGGTGAACGACGAGAGCACCAGGATGGTCGTGTTGATCGTCGCGAACGGCACGTTGAGCAGCGCGGTGTTCTCGGCCCACATCTCGGGTGCCACCGAGCGGATCGTGAAGTACGACGCGAAGAGCGCCGCGAAGAACATGAGCTCGCTCGACAACCAGATGATGGTGCCGACGGCGACCATGCTGGGTCGGTCGTGCTGGCCGTGCAGGCGCGAGGCCGGGATCGATGCCGTTGCTGTGGTCGCCACGGGCAACATTATGGCGGTACCCGTCTCGGTCGGCATCCTGCACCCCCCGTTCTGGCGCGTCCCCCGGTGCGACCTACCCTCGAAGCGGCGGAGGAGGTGCCCGTGGGGCTGGTGGTGACGCAGGCGGCGTCGGCCGTCGAGCCGCTTCCGGAGTTCGGGGCGAGCGCGCTGCTGACCGAGTGGTCGCTGGCGCCGATCCCGCTCGTGGCGACGGTCTGGGGCCTCGGTCTCTACGCGATCGGGGTCGCTGCGCTGCGGCGGCGCGGCGACCGCTGGCCGGTCGGACGGACGCTCGCCTGGGCCGGTGGGATGCTCGCCTTCTACCTCGCCACCTCGTCGGGGCTGGCCGCGTACGACACCGTGCTCCTCAGCGTCCACATGGTCCAGCACATGGTCCTGTCCATGGTCGTGCCGCTGGCACTGGCGCTCGGGGCGCCGGTGACCCTGGCGCTGCGGACCCTGCCGCGGACGCCACGGAGGTGGCTGCTCGCCGTGCTGCACTCCCGGCTGGCGCGGGTGCTCGGGTTCCCCCCGCTCACCTTCGCCCTGTACGTCGTCTCGCCGTGGGCGCTCTACTTCACCGGCTGGTACGACGCCTCGCTGAGCTCGACGTACGTGCACGAGATGATGCACGTCCACCTCGTCGCGGTCGGGGCGCTCTTCTTCTGGCCCATCGTCGGGGTCGATCCGCTCCCGGGCCGGGTGGCGCACCCCTTCCGGCTGCTCCTCGTCGTGATGACGCTCCCGTTCCACGCGTTCCTCGGCGTCACGATCATGGGCCAGGAGCAGCTGCTCGGGGGCGACCACTATCCCGAGCTGCACGACGGGCCGATGGGCTCGTGGCTGCCCGATCCCTACGCCGACCAGGAGCTCGCCGGCGGGATCCTGTGGGGTGCCGGCGACCTGGTGGGCCTGCTGTTCTTCGTGGTGCTGTTCGTCCAGTGGGTGCGCGCGTCGATGAAGGAGGCCGACCGCGTGGACCGGCGGCTGGACAGGGAGGAGGCTCGCGCGCGGGCCGCCCAGGAGTAACATCACGCCGCGTGAGCTCCCCGAAGAACCTGAAGGTGCTCGTCTACAGCGACGACGTCCACACCCGCGAGCAGGTCATCCTGGCGCTGGGCCGCCGGCCGCACCCCGACCTGCCGGAGCTGGAGTACGTCGAGGTCGCCACGGAGCCGGTGGTGATCCAGAACCTGGACGCCGGCCAGGTCGCACTGGCGATCCTCGACGGCGAGGCCGTCCCGGCCGGTGGCCTGGGCATCGCCAAGCAGCTCAAGGACGAGATCCGGGACTGCCCTCCGATCGTGGTCCTGACCGGACGCCCGCAGGACGCGTGGCTCGCCACCTGGTCGAGGGCCGACGCCGCGGTGCCCCACCCGATCGACCCGATCCAGCTCGCGGAGGCCGTGGTCTCGCTGCTCCGCACGCGCGTCCCGGCGTGAGCGCCGGTTGAGCGCCGTGGCCTGGCCCGACGTTCTCGGCACGCTGGTCGCGGGGCAGGACCTCACCCCGGCCCAGGCGACCTGGGCGATGGGGGAGATCCTCGCCGGTGAGGCGACGCCCGCCCAGATCGCCGGCTTCGTCGTCGCGCTGCGCGCCAAGGGGGAGACGATCGAGGAGGTCACCGGCCTCGTCGACGCGATGTATGCCGTGATGACCCCGATCTCGGTGCCCGGGCGGCTGCTCGACGTGGTGGGCACGGGCGGTGACCGGTCGTTCTCGGTCAACATCTCGACGATGTCGGCGATCGTCGCCGCGGGAGCGGGCGCCCGGGTGGTCAAGCACGGCAACCGCTCCGCCTCCTCGAAGGCCGGCACGGCGGACGTGCTGGAGGCGCTCGGCGTCCGGCTCGACCTTCCCGCCGACCGCGTGGCACGGGTGGCCACCGAGGCGGGGATCACGTTCTGCTTCGCCGCGTCGTTCCACCCCGCCATGCGCCACGCCGCGGTGCCGCGCAAGGAGCTGGGGATCGGCACCACGTTCAACGTCCTCGGGCCGCTGTCCAACCCGGCCCGGCCGGCCGCCCAGGCGATCGGCTGCGCCGACCCGCGGCTGGCGCCGGTGATGGCGGGCGTGTTCGCCCGTCGCGGCGTGGACGCCTGGGTGTTCCGCGGCGACGACGGGCTCGACGAGCTGACGACCACCACGACCTCGCAGCTGTGGGTCGTCCACGACGGCGAGGTGTCGACCACGACCGTCGACCCGGCGTCGTACGGCCTGGCGCCGGCGACCACCGAGGACCTGCGCGGCGGCGACGCGCACCACAACGCGCAGGTGGTGCGGCGGCTGCTCGCCGGCGACAAGGGGCCGGTCCGCGACGCGGTGCTGCTCAACGCCGGTGCCGCCCTCGCGGTGTACGACGCCGCCGGCGACCCGGTCGACGAGGCGCTCGCCGCGGGCATCGCGCGCGCCGCGGAGGCCATCGACTCCGGCGCCGCCCAGGCTGCCCTGGACCGCTGGGTCGCGGCCGCGTCGGCGTAGGTCCGGGCCGCGGCAGCCTCAGTCGAGTCCGATGGAGAACGCCGCCTCGAGGTCGTGGCGGGAGTACGCCCGGTAGGCGATGTGGGTCTCGGTGTCGACGACACCCTCCACCTTGTTGAGCCGGTCGGAGACGACGTCGGCGATCTCCTCGTGCCGCTTGACGCGCACCAGCGCGATGAGGTCGATCTGGCCGGTCACCGAGTAGACCTCGCTCACGCCGTCCAGCGACGCGATCGACTCCGCGACCTCGGGGATCCGGTCGGTCTCGGCCTGCACGAACACGATGGCGGTGATCATGGAGTCACTCTAGGGAGTGCGTGGCCGGTCGGGGGCACGTGCCGGCCGGCGCCCCGGACCGGGCAGGCCCACTCGCCGACGACGTCGACGAGGCGGACGCCGGGGGACTCCAGCCACCGGAGGATGCGCTCGGACTCCTCCGCGGAGGCCGCGGGTGCCGGTCCGGCGGACGGCAGCACGGTCTCGGCGGAGGCGCGCAGCGACTCGACGTAGGCGACCGCATCGGCGCCCGGCGGGATCACGCCGGCGGCGGCCAGGCGACCGTGGCGCACCACGTGGGCCACCCACTGCGGCCGGTGGTCCTGCCTCGCGTCGAGGGCCTCCTCGCGGCGCACGGCGACGATCTCCGGGCAGCGGGTCAGCGCCGTGAGTCGCTGCGTCCGGGCCGCGGCGCGGATGAAGGCAGCGAGGCGGTCGCGGTGGTGGGCGGCCTCCTCGAAGCGCTCCTGCTCGGCGAGAGCGGTCATCCGGGCGTTCACCAGGTCAACCACGTCGTCGGGGCGGCGCAGCAGCGTGTCCTGAAGCTGCCGGACGACGGCGGCGTAGGTGTGGGCGTCGACGCTGCCGTCGCAGGGGGCCAGGCAGCGTGCCATCTCGGCGAGCACGCAGGCAGACCGGGAGGGCCGTCGGCCGAGCCGGTCGTTGCACTGCCGGATCGGGAACACCTCGTGGAGGGCGGCGAGGGTGCTCTCGGCCGAGGCTCTCGAGGAGAAGGGGCCGAGATAGTCGGCATCGTCGTCGAGCACCCGCTTCACGATCGACAGCCTCGGCCAGATCTCCCTGGTGAGCTTGAGGTAGGTCACCTTCTCGGGATGGCGGGACCGGCGGTTGTAGCTCGGCTTGTGCTCGGCGATCAGGCGCAGCTCGCGGACCTCCGCCTCGAGCGGCGTCGCGCAGACGATGCCGGTCACCTCCGCCGCCAGCTGGACCATCTCGCCGATGCGGGATCGCGTCTCGGAGGCGGTGAAGTAGGAACGGACCCGTCGACGCAGGTCCTTGGAGGTGCCGACGTAGAGGACCCGCTCCCTCTCGTCGCGGAAGAGGTAGACGCCGGGGGCGTGCGGGAGCCGGTCGGCGAGGTGACGCTTGCGGCGCTGCGCGGAGGCGACCTTGGAGGAGTAGCCCTGCAGCTCCTCCAGCGTGTGCACCCCCAGGCCGCCGAGGCGCTCCATCAGCCCGTGGAGTACGTCCACGGTCGCCCTCGCGTCCTCGAGGGCACGGTGGTTCGGCGTCGTGCCGGAGCGGAAGACGCGCGCCAGCGAGGACAGCTTGTGGTTCGGCGACTCGTCGCGGGTCACGACGTGGCGGGCGAGCTTCACGGTGTCGAGCACCTCGAAGGCCGGCCACGGGATGTCCTGCTCCTGGGCGAAGTGCTTGAGGAAGCCGACGTCGAAGCGGGCGTTGTGCGCGACCAGGACCGACCCGGATGCGAACTCGAGGAACGCCGGAAGCGCGGAGGTGATGGGTGGTGCGTCGGCGACCATCCGGTTGGTGATGCCGGTCAGCACGGCGATGAACGCGGGAATGGCGGTGTGCGGGTTGACCAGCGTCTGGAACTCGCCGAGGACCTGTCCGCCCCGGACCTTCACGGCGCCGATCTCGGTGATCCGGTCGCCGTCGCCCGGCGAGCCGCCGGTCGTCTCCAGGTCCACGACGCAGAAGGTGACGTCGTGCAAGGGCCGCCCCAGCTCGTCGAACGAGCGTTGCCGGTCCCAGCGGCCCGATGCGGCGGTCACGGGGGCGGTGCTCATGGCCACGACCGTAGGGCGACCCCCCGACAGGACCGCGCAGCCACGCGCGGAGCGCGGGACGCGGACTGCCGGGCGCGCCCCGCTCGCCCGGCCCGGCGGCTTTGTGTCGCCCGGTCCTGGGAGCCTCGTCGCATGACGACGAGGATCGACTGCGACAGCTGTGTGGTGAGGGGCCTGGCGTGCCACGACTGCGTGGTGACCGTCCTGCTCGGGCCGCCACCGGAGCTGGTCATCGACGACGAGGAGCTGCGTGCGCTCGACGCGCTTGCGGAGGGAGGCCTGGTGCCGCCGCTCCGGCTGGTCAGCCCGGTCGACGGTCCGGTGGACGGTCCCGTCGACGGTCCGCACGTTGAGTCGGCCTGACCGCCCGCTCCGGTGATGCCGGTGTAACCGATGTGACCGCCGTGACTGATGTGGTCTCCGCGGCTCAGCGCCGTCGGCAACACGCGGGGGAGGGTTTGGTCGTGTGCAGCCAGCGGATTAGTCTGCTCGCTCAGGTGTCCGTGGAAGTGGGTCGACCGATCCGCGCGGGCACCGCGCTGAGTCCGGACCGCTCGGAGTCCGGAGCCGGGGAACCAACCACTCTGGGGTGAATCCCGCGCGAGGCGCGCCACCACCGTCGGTGGGGGAGCGAGGAGTGCGGGACGGGCAGGTCGTGCCCGAACCCGTCAGCTCACCCGGTAGGCGTGCGACAGCCAGAGGAGACCGCCAGCCCGTGCTGAACGGCCGGACCCGCACCACTGCAGCGCTCGTCGCGCTCGCCCTCGCAGCATCCATCGGCCTCTCCCTGAGCGCCCCGGTCAGCCCCGCGCAGGCCGAGCCCGACATCGACACCGTCCGCGAGCGGGTCGAGCGCCTCTACCACGAGGCGGAGCAGGCCTCGGAGCGCTACAACGACGCCCGCCTGGAGCTGGCCGACCTCGAGAAGGACCTCGACTCCCTCGAGGCCGACCAGGCCCGTCAGGGCGACGCGCTCGACGGGGTCCGCGCCGACGTGCGCGACGCGATCATCCAGCGCTACCAGAGCGGGTCGCTCGGTCCGACCGGCGAGCTCCTGACGGCCGACTCCGAGGGCTTCTTGGACCAGCTCGCCACCCTGTCGACCATCGACGGGCTGCAGGACTCGCTCCTGTCCGACTACGACAACGAGCGCGAGGCCTACGACATCCGGCGCAGCCAGACCGAGAAGCGCCGCGACGACGTCGCGGAGCTCGAGGCCAAGCTGGCGAAGGAGAAGGACACCGCCGACGACAAGCTGGCCGAGGCGGAGAAGCTGCTCGGCGAGCTCGAGGCCGAGGAGCGCGAGCAGGTGATCTCTCGCGACGGGGGGACCCGCGCGCCCGACGCCGCATCGATCCCGGCGTCCGGCCGCGCGAAGGCGGCGGTCGCCTTCGCGCTCGCCCAGGTCGGCGACGCCTACGTCTTCGGCGCGGCCGGTCCCAACGCCTGGGACTGCTCGGGCCTCACCATGGCCGCCTGGGGCCAGGCCGGCGTCGGTCTGCCGCACTCGTCGAGCGCGCAGTACGGGAGCGGCGCTCGCATCGCGCAGAGCCAGCTCCAGCCCGGGGACCTCGTCTTCTACTACAGCCCCATCAGCCACGTCGGCATCTACATCGGCAACGGCATGATCGTGCACGCGGCGAACCCGAGCACGGGTGTGCGGGTGGCCGGCGTCAACTCCATGCCGTACGCCGGAGCGGTCCGGCCTGGGTGAACCGACGGACCGTCCCGGCGATCCTCCTTGCGGCCGCGCTCCTCGCGGGCGGCTGCTCGCCGGACGAGTACGTCGCGCCTCCACCGGAGCAGCAGTCCGAGGTCGCCCGGCCGGCGGCTGCGGGCGCCACCGTGGCCTTCCTGCAGGAGGCGGTGTCGACCGGTGACGTCGCGGCGGCGCGGGACCTCGGCTCCGACGACCGTTCGCGGGAGCTCCTCGGGGCGGTCGCGGCGAACGCCCGGGAGATCGGACTGAGTGACGTCACGTTCCGATACGTGACCGAGACCGGGCGCACCGGCGACGCCGGCGCCTGGGACGCGCTGGTCGCCGTCACCTGGCGGGTCGACGGCTTCGACGAGGAGGCGGCTCGGGTCGAGGTCCCGTTCTCCTTCGCAGCAGGCGGCAGCAGGATCGCCGGCATCGGCGCACCAGGCCAGCGGCTGCCCATCTGGCTGGACGGCCCGGTGGTCGTGCGCCGTCCGCCGGGCGCCGTGGTGGTCGGCCAGGGACCGCCCGAGGAGATGGCCCGCTACGCGCGGTGGGCGAGGGTCGCCGTCGCCGACGTACGCGCCGCGCTCCGCCGCCCGGCGCGGCTCGTGGTCGAGATCCCGGAGGACGTCGAGGGGCTGCACGACGCGCTCGGCGTGGCCGGCGACGAGTACGCGACGATCGCCGCCGTCACGGCACCGGTCGACGGAAGCCGCACGCCCGAGAGTCCGGTGCACGTCTTCGTCAACCCGGCGGTGTACGACGACCTCGACCCGGTCGCCGCGCAGGTCGTGATGACGCACGAGGCCGTCCACGCCGCCACCGGTGCTGCCCTAGCCGAGCCCAGCGCGCTGTGGCTCGTCGAGGGCTTCGCCGACTACATCGCCCTGCGCGACCTCGACCTGCCGTTGAGCCGCACCGCGGGGCAGATCATCAAGCAGGTCCGGACCGACGGGCTGCCGGACGCGCTTCCGTCCGAGGCGGACTTCGCCACGTCGAGCGGGCATCTCGGGAGCGTCTACGAGGCGGCGTGGTTGGCGTGCGTCACCCTCGCCGAGCACCGGGGGCGCGAGGCGCTCGTGGGTCTCTACGACGCGGTGATCGGGGGCGGCGACCTCGAGCGCGAGCTGCGGAAGCGCTTCGACTGGTCGCTCGCCGAGCTGACCGCCGCCTGGCGCTCGACGCTGGCCGACGTGGCCGACGTGGCCGACGTGCCGGCGGAGGCTCCGTGACGACCGGAGGAGCCGCCGACGCGCGCCGGGTCGCCCTTGGCACGGCACTCATCGGCGCCGCAGCCTTCGTCCTCCTGGCGGTCGCCCGGGTGCCGTGGGAACCGGTGCCCGGAGGCATCCCCCAGCCTGTCCCCGCATCGTCGGTCTTCTCGGCCGCGGAGATCGATCGGGCCGAGCGGTTCGCACTCTGGTCGCGGGTATGGAGCTGGTCGTCCCTGGTGGTCTCGGTGGCGGTCGCCTGCTGGTTCGGATTCACCCGGCGCGGGCAGGCCCTCGCCCGACGGATGCCCGGCCGCTGGTGGGTGCAGGTGATCGGCATCGTCGCGGCGCTCAGCGTGATCGGTCGTCTGGTCACGTTGCCGTTCGGAGTGGCGCTACGACGGCTGCGCCTGGAGGAGGGGCTCGCGACGGGAAGCTGGGCGCAGTGGGCCGTGGACCTGGCGAAGGGGGAGCTGGTCGTCATCGTGACGACGTCGGTGGCCCTCCTGGCGCTCGTCGGGTGCGCCCGGCGCTGGCCGCGGGCGTGGCCGGCCGTCGCCGGCACCGGGCTGGCGGCCCTGGTGGTCGTGGGCTCGTTCGTGTATCCGCTGGTCGTGGAGCCGTTGTTCAACCGCTTCGAGCCGCTGCCGGACGGGTCACTGCGTGCCGGTGTGTTGGAGCTCGCCCGGGAGCAGGGGGTGCAGGTCGACGAGGTGCTCGTCGCGGACGCCTCCCGGCGTACGACGACGCTCAACGCCTACGTCTCGGGGTTCGGGCAGACCCGACGGGTCGTGCTGTACGACACGCTCGTCGAAGGCAGCCCGGAGGACGAGGCGCTCTCGGTGGTCGCGCACGAGCTGGCCCACGCGAGCCACGGCGACGTGGTGACCGGCACCGCGCTCGGGGCGGCCGGAGCGCTGGTCGGCGTCGGCCTGCTGGGCGCGGTCCTGCCCGGCGGGAGGAGGGGGCCGCGTGGAGCCGACCGGCCGGCTGCGGGTGTCGCGGACGTGGCTGCGGTGCCTCGGGTGCTGGCGCTGGCGGCGGTCGCCACGCTGCTGGTGGCGCCCCTGCAGAACGGCATCAGCAGGCAGCTGGAGGTCAGGGCCGACCAGGATGCGCTGGAGGCGACGGACGCCCCACAGTCGTTCGTCGCGCTCCAGCGTCGCCTCGCGCTGCGGTCGGTGGCCGACCCGACGCCGCCCCGGTGGTCGCACTGGTGGTTCGGGTCCCACCCCACGGTGCTCGAGCGCGTGGCCCTCGCTCGCGATCGATGACGATCGGCTCTACCAGTCGACGGACTGGTAGAGGGTCACCACATCGGGACCGAGGAAGGTCAGGACGCCGATGATGACGGCCGCGATCGCGAGGGCGATCAACGAGTACTCGACCGCCGTGGCCCCCCGCGCAGAGGTGCGAGTCCAAGCCGACGTGTTCGGTGGTTTCACAGCACAGTCCTAGCGCAGATATGGCAACGGCCGCGCTGGTAACCAGCGCGGCCGTCGACGTTGTGGGCGGATCAGCCCTGGCTGCCGCCGATGTTGTCCTCGACAGTGTTGAAGGCGCCGAGGATGTCCTGGCCGAGGAAGCCGATCACGAGGATGATCGCGGCGGCGATGAGGGCGACGAGCAGGCCGTACTCGACGGCCGTCGCGCCGCGCTCGTCAGCCTTGGCGAGGCGGGCGTTCAGCAGGATCTGGAGGTACTGGATCATGGGGGTGCTCCCTAAGCATTGGTTCTGTGTCCCCGGGGAGTGCTCCCCGATGAACAGAACTCTGCCGGACTCGGAGCGCCACCGGATCGGGAGTTCGTGTGCTCCGCGCTAGTCACTTCGGACTACGAGCCGAGGGGTGATCGACACGCGTCAGACCGGCGTCAGCGCGCGGATGGCTGGACCGTGGAGAGGAGGCCGATGCGCATGGCGGTGACCAGGGCCTGAGCCCGGTTGGCGGCGCCCAGCTTCTGGTAGATCCGCGCGATGTGCGACTTCGTGGTGGACTCGGAGAGGTAGAGCTTCTGGCCGATCGCAGCGGCGTTCAGACCCTCGGCCAGCAGCAGCAGCACGTCGTGCTCCCGCTCGCTCAGCGCCGTCGACTCCGCCGACTGTCGGCGCATCATCGCGCCGACCAGGCCGGCGCAGACGAACGCCTTGGGAGAGACCGCGGCGTGGCGCGCCGCCTTGATCACCTCGGTCGAGGGGGCGTCCTTGCCGACGAACCCGGAGGCGCCGGCCTGCATGGCGGCGAAGATCTGGTCGTCCCCGGAGTGCATGGTCAGCACGATGAGGCCGACGTCGTCGCTCTGCTTGCGGATGGTGCGCACGACGTCGAGTCCGGTGCCGTCCTGCATCTGGAGGTCGGTCACCACGACGTCGGGCGCCACCTCCTCGAATAGCTGGATGCCCTCGGCCACCGAGCCGGCCGTGGCGACCACCTCGAGGTCCGGCTCCAGGTCCAGCACCGCCCCGAGCCCGCTCCGGATCAGCTCGTGGTCGTCGATCAGCAGAACCCTGATCGTCTCGCTCATCGCGCCTCCTGTCGTGTCGTGGCCGGCCGGGTGACTGCCCCGGTCGGTCGCGGAGTCTTCAAGGCGACCGAGACGGTCAACCCGCGGCTGGCGTTGTCGCGGACGACGAGCTCCGCACCGATCAGTCTGGCACGCTCGCGCATGATCTTCAGTCCGTGCGAGTCGCTGCGCGCGGACTGGAGGCCCACCCCGTCGTCGGTGATCGTGATGAGCGCCTCGGGGGCGTAGACCTGGCAGCGCACGTCGATCGCCGTCGCGCGGGCGTGCTTGACGGCGTTGTTCATCGCCTCCTGGGTGATCCGGAAGAGCTCGGCCTCCACCTCGGGGCGCAGCCGCTGCGGCTGCTCGTCCAGCCGCACCCGGATCGGGATGCCGGAGGCCTCCGAGAGGTGCCGGGCGACGCCACTGATGGCCCCACCGAGGCTCTCGTTCTCCCCGATGCTCGTGCGCAGGTTCATCACCGACCTGCGGACCTCGGCGACGACGGTCGAGACCCGCTCGCGCAGCATGGTGAAGTACTTCTCCTGCTGCTCGTCGGCCGGGCGGGCGGCGAGCGCGTCGATGATGTACCCGAGGGAGGCGATGTCCTGCGCGACGCCGTCGTGCATCTCCCGCGCCAAGCGCCGCCGTTCGTCCGCCGTCGCGGCGTCCCGGAACTGCGCGAACAGCAGGGCCGCGTCCAGCTTGACCGCGCTGTCGCCTAGGTCGTGCGCCAGCTTGGGGAGGTAGAGCCGACTGTTCCGGTGGTTGGTCGCCGGCCTCAGGCCGGCGACGATCGCCTGGTCGCTCACCCGGAAGGCGAAGCCCTGACCGATCTGGATGGTCTCCGGCTGGCCCTTGGCGATGTTGCGGACGTCGCCGGCGAGCGTCTCGCACGCCGTTGCGTCGGCGGGCTCCAGCTCCACGGTGGCTGCCACCGGGGTGAGAGCCTCCCCGCGGGGCACGTAGAGCACCAGGCCGCGGTTCGGGATCTGGTCACTGACCCGGCTGAGCAGCTCGCCACCGAGGGCGCCGACGTCGAGCCCGGAGCTGAGGCTGCCGGAGAGGTCGAGCAGCTGCTTGAGGTGGGCCTGCGCGTCCCGGTAGGGCGCGAGCGGGTCGGCCTCCCGGCTGGTGAACGTCACGCTGGCGATCAGGCTCAGACCGACTCCCGCCATGGTCCAGGTGAAGATGGAGACACCCTGTTCGGCGGTCAGCTCCTCCCACCACATCAGTGCCAGGGCCACCACTGCGATGAGCTCGACTAGGACGGTGCGAACCATGGTTCGAGCGCCGACGAGCGCCGTCGCGTAGAGCGGTGGAACGACCAATGCGGCGAGGATGGATGGGGCGTAGGTCATCCCGAGGGCGCAGATGACTCCGACCGCCGCCGCCTCAGTGGTCGGGCTCAGCGACAGGTCGAGCTCCCGCCGGGTCGCCGTGACGCCCTGGTAGACCCAGACGGCACTCAGTGCGACGAGAGCAACCAGCCCCTCTTCTTGGCGCAGCCAGAGAATCGGAATGCCGATGGCGAGCAGCGCGAAGAAGCGCGCTGCGCCCACGACGGCGTGGGTCTGGCTGGTGGGCATGTGTCGAGCCTAGGCCGCCTAGCCGTTGAAGTTGTCGATGGCGTTGAGGACGGCGGGGCCCATGACCACGACGAACAGGCACGGAAGGATGAACAGGATCAGCGGGATCATGATCTTGACCGGCACCTGCTGCGCCTTCTCCTCAGCGTACTGGCGCCGCTTGGTCCTGACCTCGGAGGACTGAACGCGGAGCACCTGGCCGACCGGGATGCCGAAGGCATCCGCTTGCACCATCGACCCGACGAAGGTGTGCAGATCTTCGACGTCGGTGCGGTCGGCCATGGCGCGAAGCGCGTCCGATCGCCCGACCCCCAGCTGCATCTCGCGCAGCATTCTCGCGAACTCCTCTGCGAGTGCGCCGGTGGTGTTCCTAGCGACCTGCTGGACGGCGGCGTCGAAGCCGAGCCCGGCCTCCACGCTGATCGTGAGCAGGTCCACAGCGTCGGCGAGCGATCGCTTGATCTGGTCGCGTCGCTTCTCGGCGCACTGGTACAGGTAGATGTCGGGCGCGAAGAATCCGATCACCGCTCCGCCGCCGACCAACAGGATGAGCCAGCTCGCGGAGGCGCCGAGCAGCAGACCGTAGACGAGCGTCGCGACCGGCAGCAGCACGGCGGCGATCACCTTCAACGAGACGACTCGGTCTACGGTCCAGCCTCTGGGATTGCCGGCGTAGTCCAACTTCTTGCGAATCCGCTCTGCCTTGTCGGCGCCGGTGAACCGGCGTCCCAAGCCGAGCGCCCGTGCCTGCAACGGCTCCAGGATCCGGTCGCCGAACGACCGGTCCACCTCTGGGACGAGCTCGCTGGCTGAGCGGCCCTGCTGCTCCAGGATGTCGAGGGCACGAGCCAGGCCGGTCGGTTGCTCGTTCCTCGCCAACGCCGCACTGACTGTTGCGGCGGAGCCGAGAACGAGAACGAAGCCGAGAAGCAGAAGCATCAGATGTCCACCTTCACCAGTCGAGACATCCAGAACACGCCGATTGCGAGCCAGAGAGCGCCGCCGGCACTCAGCATCCAGCCTCGCGGGTCCGCGACGAGGGGCTCGAGGAACGTACGGTTCGTGAGGAACAGGTACCCGGCGAACAGCGGGGGTAGCGCACAGAGCAACATGGCAGACAACCGTCCCTCCGCTGACAAGGTCCGCACCTGACGCCGGAGGTAGGCGCGTTCCCGCATCGTCGCAGCCACCGTCTTCAGCAGCTCGGCCAGGTTGCCTCCGACCTGGCGCTGGATCCGGATCGCCATCACGGCCCAGGCGAAGTCCTGGCTCTGGAATCGCTCTGCGACACCCTCGAACGCGTCCTCGAGCTGGACCCCGATCCGCGCCTCGACCAGGACGCGCCTGAACTCGGAGGCAATCGGTTCGGGGCCCTCGCGCACCACAGTGTCGACCGCCTGCGCCAGGGAGAGCCCCGCGCTGAGCGCACCCGCCAGAAGCTGCAGCACCTCCGGAAGGGCCTCTTCGAAGGCTCGGCGACGACGCGCGGCCTTGAAGCGGAGGTAGAACGGCGGCAGCAGCGCCCCGAACGCCATCATCAGGGCTCCCGCGAGCACCCCACCCATCAGGAACCCGACGACGCCCGCGACGAACACGGTCCCGATGTGGACAAGCAGCCACTCAGAGGGCTTGAACTCGCTGCCCGCAGCGGTCAGCTTCCGCACGAGGCGGTCGTTGAGGCCGCTGTTGCGTTCCAGGACGCCCTCAGCCGCCGCTCTGGCCTGCTCGAGAACCGGCTCAGCGGTGTGTTTGCTGGTGACCTTCTCGTCGGCTGCTCCTGGCCGCCCGCTGTACGCCTCGACGCGTTCAGCGATCGTCATCGGGGCTGGCCGGGCGGGCACCAAGAGCACTGCCACAGAGATCAGTCCGACCGCCAGGACCGCGATGCCGGCATACAGAAGCCATCCCGGAGCGTTCCAGCCGCCCGGTGCGGTGGGCGTGGGGAGTGCTTCCGCGAGGGGTGCCTCGCTCGGCGCCGACTGGATGGTGGCGAAGGCTCGGGCGACCATCGGCTCGGACCCGTCGGTCGGAAGGACGACCTCGACGGTCGCTTCCGTGGCGTCGAACCTGCTCGGCAACGGCGCCGTGACCAGGACCTGACCGGCGAGCACGTCGGCCTCGGTGCGGAAGGCGTCGGCCAGCGCGGCTCCGCTCGACTCGATCACCCGCCCGCGGCCTGCCTCGGCCATGGTGCGCAGGGGATCGAGAGCCTTGCCGCTCTGCCCCAGGCTGACGACGTCCACGAGGGTGCTCGTCGACTCGACGGTGCCGGTGACGTCCTGGAGGGTGGCCGTGCCGCCGGTGTCGGCTCCGTCGGAGAGCACGAGCACACTGCGCTGTCCGTCCTCGCCGGCAGCCTTCACGGCGGCGACCACGCCGTCGTAGAGGAGGGTCTCCTTCGGCGCCAGGGACAGGTCGTCCACGACCGCCCGCGCCGCGGCCCGGTCGGTCGTCGGCGTGAGCGCGACCTCCACCTGGTTGTCGAAGGTGACGATGCCGACCTCGACGTCGGCGGGAACCGTGTCGAGATAGGTCGTGGCGGCCTCCTTGGCGGCCGTGAACCGCCCCCCACGCGCCATCGAGCCGCTGGTGTCGATGGCGAGCACGGTGGTCCGCTTGACCGCCGAGCTCTCCGTGGCGTCCGCCGCCTCGGCCCGCAGCTCCTGGCCGTCGAGGGTGGCGGTCACGCCGGCGGGCATCACCTGCACGCCGGGTGGCACGTTCACGAGGACGCGGATGCCCTCGCCCGTGGACTCGACGTGGGCGATGGTGCCCTCCTCGGCCGCCGCTGGGCCGACCGGGAGGACGAACGCGGCGAGCAGCGCGCCGAGCAACAGCAGCAGCCGTCGAGCACGCATCACATCGTGTCCGTTCGGAAGGTCATCGGGTCGACCGTGACATTGGCGTAGGCGAGCTTCTCCAGGAACTTCGGGCGCAGCCCGGTGGACCGGAGTCGACCCAGGATCCGACCGTTCTCGTCGAACCCGGCCGAGTTGTCGAAGACGAAGATGTCCTGGAGGGTGATCACGTCGCCCTCCATGCGCTCGACCTCGGTGATGTGGGTGATCCGGCGGGACCCGTCCTTGAACCGGCTCTGGTGCACGATCAGATCGACGGCCGAGGCGACCTGCTCGCGGATGGCCCGGATCGGCAGGTCCATCCCGGCCATCAGGACCATCGTCTCCATTCGCGAGAGCGTGTCGCGCGGCCCGTTCGAGTGCAGGGTGCAGATGGAGCCGTCATGGCCGGTGTTCATGGCCTGGAGCATGTCGAGGGCCGATGCGTCCCGGACCTCGCCGACGACGATGCGGTCAGGACGCATCCGCAGGCTGTTGCGCACGAGGTCGCGGATGGTGACCGCTCCCTTGCCCTCGATGTTGGCCGGCCGCGACTCCAACCGGACGACGTGGTCCTGCTTCAGCTGGAGCTCGGCGGCGTCCTCGATCGTCACGATGCGCTCGTCGGTGGGGATGAACGACGACAGCACGTTGAGGGTCGTGGTCTTGCCGGCACCTGTGCCGCCCGAGACGATGACGTTGAGCCGCCCGCGAACGCAGGCGTCGAGGAAGTCGGCGGTCTGCGGGCTGAGCGACCCGAAGTTGATCAGGTCCTGCACCGTCAGCGGGTCGGTCGAGAACTTGCGGATGGTCAGGGCCGAGCCGTCGATCGCCAGCGGCGGCACGATCGCGTTGACCCGGCTGCCGTCGGGGAGCCGGGCGTCGACCATGGGCGAGGACTCGTCGACGCGGCGGCCGATGCGGGACACGATCTTGTCGATCGTGCGGCGCAGGTGTGCCTCGTCGGCGAAGTGGGCGTCGGCCTTCATCAGGCGCCCGCTCTTCTCCAGCCACACGTCGTCGGGACCGTTGACCATGACCTCGGAGACCTCCGGGTCCCTCAGGTAGGGGTCGATCGGCCCGTAGCCGAGGATGTCGTCGGTGATCTCCTGGGTCACCCGAGCGCGGTCGGCTGCGCTGAGCGGGCGGTCCTGGGCGCCGAGCACCTCGGAGAGCACGTTGCGGACGGTCTGGTCGAGCTCGTCCTGGTCCATGTCGGCGTCGTACAGGTGCGGGCCGAGCTGCTTGAGCAGCTCGACGTGCACACTGGCCTTCAGCTCCTCGATCCGGTCGAGCTCCTGGTTGACCAAGGCGCGACGGGACGCGGGCCGGGCGTCGGCGCCTCGGCTCGACAGCGGGCCGTCGGGCTCACCGGAGCGGACCTCCGATGGGGTCACGTTGACCGGTGCGGCGGCCAGCCCGTCCTCCGCGACCGCGCCAGCCGGCGGCGCGTCACTGCCGTGCGGTGTGGCCGCCGGATGACCAGGCCCGGCGTTGCCGGTCGCATCGCGGCGTGCTGCTGCGAGACGGTCCGAGAGGCTGGTCATCAGGCCCTCCCTCGACGGAAGAGTCCGCGCTGTCGAGCTGGCGCTGGGCCGTCGGCGGCCATGCCAGCCGGCACGCCGACGGGCTCACCCGTGACTGAACCTGCGAGCTGCGCATAGGAGACGCTGGCGGGGTGGGCGGGCTTGTGAGAGACGATCGGTGTGCCGGCATTGGTCGCGGCGGCGATCTCGACGGCGGTCGCCACGCGGGTGGTCACCGGCATCCCGAGGATGCTCTCGACCTTCTCGACGCTGATGCCCACGGCGTCGTCAGCGCGGTTCAGCATCAAATGCCGGTGACCACGAGCGATGTTGAGCATGTCCATGGTCTCCAGCGCCACCTTGACGTTCTTGAGCGTGGGCACGTCGAGGGTGGCCACGATCACGCACTCGTCGGTCTCGTCGAGGGCGGTGAGCGTCGCGTCGTCGAACGACGGCGACGTGTCCACGACGATGTAGTCGAAGCCCTCTCGCAGCGCTCGCAGGATGCGCGAGATCAGCAGGGGAGTGACTCGCTCCCGGACGTCGGGGTGGGACGGCGCGGCGAGCACGGTCAGCGAGTCCTCGTGCCGGGTGAG
The DNA here is from genome assembly GCF_051280635.3 of Nocardioides proteolyticus. NCBI lineage: Bacteria > Bacillati > Actinomycetota > Actinomycetes > Propionibacteriales > Nocardioidaceae > Nocardioides > Nocardioides proteolyticus. The sequence goes on from NZ_JBNBPO030000006.1 coordinate 53,336, forward strand.
CAGCCCCTCGATCATGGCGAGGTCGATCGCGTCCTCCGACCCGACCGCCTGCTCGATGGAGTGGGTGGGGAAGAGCTGCATGGTGATGGCGACGTCGCCGAACGCGAGGTCGAGGTCGACCAGGCAGACCTTGCGGGCACCACGGTCTCCGAGCGCGAGAGCGAGGTTGACGGCGGAGGTCGTCTTGCCGACACCACCCTTGGGCGAGAACACCGTGACGATCCGGCCCTGCTGACGGACGCCACCCGGTCCCCGCAGCGCCTCGTAGAGCTGCTGAGCGCGCTCGACAGCCTTGGTGAGGCTCTTGTCATCGTCGGACGTCACGACGACGTCGCGCACGCCGGCCTGCATGGCTTTGGTGAGGACGTCGGTGTCGAACTGGTCCCGGACCAGCACCACGCTGACCGTGGGGCGGCGGATCCGGAGGTCCTCGGACGTGACCAGCGCGGTCTCCAGGGGAACGCTCTCCCCGAGGACGACGGCGTACTCGTCAGGGTGCTGCTCGAGCCAGGCGTGGACGCGATCGAGGGTAGGGACAGCGTGAGCGCCCGCAGGCATGGCGCGCAGCAAACTCTCCACGAGCGCAGCTTCCTGCTCCACCAGAACCGGCATGGGATGTCACCCGTTGTTTCCGCCGCCGGCGCCGGGGCAGCTCGGTCGGACCTTGCTCTCGGAGTTGAGCAGCGCGACCGACAGCTCTCCGTTCTGCTTCGCGCTCTCCAGAGCCTGGAAGTCGTCCTGGCTGAGGGCGATCGTCAGCGGCGGCGCCTTGGTCTCCTCCAGATCGGCTTCGTCCTCGCTGGCACTGGACAGGTCGGTGCCGACAGCCACGACGGCAACACGCGGCAGGAGGAGGCAGGTCTTCTGCGCGACTCCGGTCGCGAAGATGGCGACCTCGGACCCCGGCAGGATGAATGCACCCAAAGGCAGGTTGAAGTCCTCCGTCTTCGTCAGCAGACCCTTCGGGATGGGAAGCGCTGCGACGTCGAGCGGATCCCCTGCTCCGCCGAACTTCGCCGGGATGAGCTGCTCTCCCGGATGGATCGTCGTCAGAGCGACCTTGCCGCGCAACGATTTCGAGTCCTTGCTGGCGCCCTCCAGCAGCTGCGCCTTCGCGACGTGCGCGAGCTGGACCTTGCCCGACTCGAGTGCGTCGTCGATGCTCTCGCCGGGCGCGATCTTCTGCGACGCCGTCAGCACCTCGACCGAGTCGTACCTGTCCGCCGCCCGCGCCTCTGCCCCTCGGGCGTAGACGAAGACGAGCGCCACGCCGAGGGCGGCGATGACCGCCGCGACGACGAGCAGCAACCTGCGTCGTTCCACTTCAGAGCCCTCCCGCTCCCCATGGGCCGGCGGCCTGCTCTCCTCCGAGAGGCTCGCCGGCTACTCCGAACGCGCCCTGCCCTCCCAAGCCGGGACGCACGCCGAGGGTAACCCCTGGCTGTCGGACGGTGGTTGAAAACCGAAAAGTTACCGCGCCGGGTCCGCCGTGAATCGGGACCCTGGTCCCGGGTCCTCGGCCACGGTCACTCGTAGAGGGCCGCGATCTCGTCGCGGCACTCCCGCATCACAACGTTGCGCTTCAGCTTGAGGCTGGGGGTGACCTGCCCCGCCTCCTCGGTCCAGTCGGTCGGCAGGATGGTGAACTTGCGGATCGACTCCGCCTTCGACACCGCCTTGTTGGCCTCGTCGACCGCCGCCTGGACCTCGGCGCGGAGGTCGTCGTCGTCGATCAGGTCGGTGACGCCGCCGGACTTGCCGTGCTGCTCGGCCCAGAACGGGAGGGCCTCCTCGTCGATCGTCACCAGCGCGCCGATGAAGGGCTGCCCGTCGCCGACGACGAGGCACTGGCTGACCAGGGGATGGGCGCGCACGCGGTCCTCGAGCACCGTCGGCGCGACGTTCTTGCCGCCGGCCGTCACCAGGATCTCCTTCTTGCGGCCCGTGATCCGGACGAAGCCCTCGTCGTCGACCTCGCCGACGTCGCCGGTGTGGATCCAGCCGTCCGCGTCGAGGGTCTCCGCCGTCGCGTCGGGGTTGCGCCAGTAGCCGCGGAACACCTGGCCGCCACGGAACAGCAGCTCGCCGTCGTCGGCGACGCGGACCGCGGTGCCGGGTAGGGGCCGCCCCACGGTCCCGACCTTCAGGGCGTCGGGAAGGTTCACGGTGAGGGCCGCCGTCGTCTCGGTCAGGCCGTAGCCCTCGAGCACCGTGACCCCGATGCCGCGGTAGAAGTGCCCGAGCCGCTCGCCGAGGGGCGCGCCGCCGGAGACGGCGAACCGGCACTCGCCGCCCAGCGCGGTGCGGAGCCTGCCGTAGACCAGGCGCGAGAACGCGGCGTGCTGGGCCCGCACCCGCAGCGGCACCCGGCCGCCGTCGAGCGAGCGCGAGTAGGCGATCGCGACCTCGGCCGCCCGGTCGAACACCTTGCCCCGGCCGTCCGCGGTGGCACGCTGCGAGGCGGTGTTGAACACCTTCTCGAAGACCCGGGGGACGGCGAGGATGAACGTCGGCCGGAACGTCGCCAGCTGGGGGAGCAGGCTCTTGATGTCGCCGCTGTGGCCCAGCCGGGTCCGCGACTTCACGCAGCCGACCTGGATGATCCGCGCGAACACGTGGGCGAGCGGCAGGAAGAGAAGCGTCGAGGCGTCGTCGGCCTCGAAGAGTCGCTGGAGCTCGTGGACGGCCACACCGAGCTCGGTCTCGAAGTTGCCGTGCGTGATCATGCAGCCCTTGGGCTTGCCCGTGGTGCCCGAGGTGTAGATCAGGGTGGCGAGGTCCTCCGGCGCCGCGGCCGTACGACGCCGCTCGAGCTCGTCGTCGGGCACGTCGGCGCCCAGCTCGGCGAGCATGTCGACCGCGCCGTCCTCGATCACCCATGCGTGCTCCAGTCGGGGCAGCCCCGCTCCGACCGCCTCCACCCTCGCCTGGAGCCGGGCGTCCTCCACGACGACCGCCCGGGCACCGGAGTCGTCGAGGATCCACCGGATCTGGTCCTCCGAGGAGCTCTCGTAGATCGGCACCGTCACCGCCCCGGCGAACCAGCCGGCGTAGTCCAGGAGGGTCCACTCGTAGCGGGTGCGGGAGATGATCGCGACGCGGTCGCCGGGGCCGATCCCCGCGGCGACGAGGCCCTTGGCGACCGCGGTGACCTCCTGGAGGAAGGCCAGGCACGTGACGTCGTCCCAGCCGTCGTCGCCGTCGGGGCGGCTGAACTGCACGGCCTCCGGCGCCTCGTCGGCGTTGCGGACGACATCGTCGGTCAGGTTGCCGGTGGTGGCGACCTCGACGGTCTGCGGGGTGGAGTACTCGCGCACCGTTCCTCCTGGTTGGGGCCGCTGGCAGGTTACTCCCGGGCGCGACCGCGGACATCCCGCGGTGCCTCGTCCGGTAGCCTGCGCGCATGGCCGAACAGACGTCCTCGTCGATCCTCGTCGACGCCCCCGCGACGGATGTGATGGCCGTGATCGCCGACTTCGAGGCCTACCCCCAGTGGGCGAAGGGCGTCACGGTCGCCGAGGTCCGCGAGACCTACGACGACGGCGACCCGCGTCAGGCCGGGCGCGCGCGCAAGGTGTTCTTCGCGCTGGACGTGTCGCCGATCAAGGACGAGTACACGCTGGCCTACGACTGGGACGGCGACCGTCAGGTCACCTGGACCCTCGTCGAGGGCAAGATGCTCAAGGCGCTCGACGGCGCCTACGTGCTGCGGGAGACCGCGCCGAGCACCACCGAGGTGACCTACCGCCTCGCCCTCGACGTCTCCATCCCGCTCATCGGGATGCTCAAGCGCAAGGGCGAGAAGATCCTGATCGACACCGCGCTCAAGGGTCTGAAGAAGCGCGTCGAGTCCGGCGCCTGACGGCGCGACGGGGCCAGCGCGTGCGGATCCTCCTGTTCACCGGCAAGGGCGGCGTCGGCAAGTCGACCGTCGCCGCGGGGACTGCTGCGCTCGCGGCGTCGCGCGGGCTCCGCACCCTGGTGATCTCGACGGACGCCGCGCACTCGCTGGCCGACGCGTACGGCGCCGGCGCCGACGTCCGTCCCGCGGAGCCCACCGAGATCTCGCCCTCGTTGTTCCTCCAGCACGTCGACGCGCAGCGACGCTTCGAGCAGTCGTGGGCCGACATCCAGGGCTACCTGCTCTCGGTGCTGGACGCGGTCGGCATGGACCCGGTCGCGGCCGAGGAGATCACCGTCATCCCGGGCGCGGAGGAGGTGCTGGCCCTGCTGGAGCTCCGCCAGCACGCGCGCACCGGCCGGTGGGACGTGATCGTGGTCGACTGCGCGCCGACCGCCGAGACGCTGCGCCTGCTGGCGCTCCCGGAGGCGCTGGGCTGGTACCTCGAGCGGCTGCTGCCCATCCAGCGTCGCCTCGTGAAGGCGCTGCGTCCGGTCCTCAACCGCGCCGCCGGAGTCCCGATGCCGGGCGACGCGGTGTTCGACGCGGTCACCCGGCTCCACGGCGAGCTCGACGAGGTGCACGACCTGCTCTCCGGTGCGGACGCCAGCGTGCGGCTGGTGCTCACGCCCGAGCAGGTGGTGCTGGCCGAGGCGCGTCGGGCGTTCACCAGCCTGTGCCTCTTCGGCTACCGGGTCGACGGCGTGGTGGCGAACCGGGTCTTCCCCGACGCCGCCGGCGACGCGTGGCGCGCCGGTTGGGTGGACGCGCAGCAGTCGGTCCTGACCGAGGTCGCGCAGTCCTTCGCCGGGCTGCCGATCTGGCGGTCGGAGTACCTGCCCGCGGAGCCCGTCGGCGTGGAGGCACTCTCGCAGCTCGCCGCCGAGCTGTACGGCGACGACGACCCGCTCGCGCCGCCGGTGGGTGAGGGCCCGTTCCGGGTCACCCGGCCCGCGCCGGGAACGGCGGTGCTGCACCTGGCACTGCCGTTCGTCACCCGCGCGGAGGTCGACCTCGCTCGCAACGGCGACGAGCTCGTGGTGACGGTCGGCTCCGCGCGACGGCTGCTCACGCTGCCCGCCGGCATCGCGCGGCTCCGCGTGCAGGGTGCACGGGTGGTGGACGGCGAGCTGCGGGTGCGGTTCGGCGAGGAGGACGCCGCGGCCCGGCCCGCGGCAGGAGGAGCGCGATGAGTGACCGTGACGAGGCTCCCGGACAGCACGGAGACGACGGGCCGGCCGACGGTCGGCGCGCCGGAGGCGCCCACCAGGACGTGGGCAGCGTCGGTGAGGAGGCGCTCCGGCTCTTCGGGACGCTCGCCGACCTGGCTCGGCAGCAGTCGGGCGGCGCGTCCGACGCGGTGGGCGGGCTCGCCGGCCAGGCCGCCGCGCTGGCCCACGAGCTGAACGAACACGTCGCCACCGACAGTGCCGAGTGCCGGTACTGCCCGGTGTGCCGGGTCGTGCACGCGGTGCGGCACACGTCGCCCGAGGTGCGCGCCCACCTCAGCGTGGCGGCGTCGTCGCTGCTCCAGGCGGCCGCCGGCTTGCTGGAGACGGCGCCGCCGGCAGGTACGAGCGGCGGCGGCGCGCGCGGCAGGGACGTGCAGCGGATCGACCTCGACGATGCAGACGCCGACGGGGCCGACGGGGCCGGCTCCGACGACGTCCCCGGAGGTGGCCGGTGAGCGTCTCCTCCCTGACCTGCGGGATCGACATCGGCGGCACCAAGATCGCGGGTGCCGTCGTCGACCCCGAGGGGCGGATCCTCGCCGAGTCGCGGGTGGTCTCGCCCGCCACCGACCCGCAGGCGATGGAGCGGGCCGCGGCCGCGCTCGTCGGCGACCTGTCCGCAGCGCACCCCGTCGAGGCCGTCGGTGTCGGCGCGGCCGGCTACATCGCCTCCGACCGCTCGACGGTCCTTTTCGCCCCCAACATCGCCTGGCGCAACGAGCCGCTCGGCGCCGACCTGTCCCACCTGGTCGGCGTGCCGGTCGTGGTGGAGAACGATGCCAACGCGGCGGCCTGGGGCGAGTTCCGGTACGGCGCCGGGCGGGACGTGGACGACCAGCTGATGGTCACCGTGGGCACCGGCGTGGGCGGCGGCGTCATCGCCGACGGCCACCTGCTGCGGGGTGCTCACGGCGTGGCGGCCGAGATCGGTCACCTGTGCGTGGTGCCCGAGGGTCGTCAGTGCGGCTGCGGCAACCGCGGCTGTCTCGAGCAGTACGGCAGCGGGACGGCGCTGGTCAGGGAGACCCGGGAGGCGGTGGCGGCCGGCTCGCTGCTGGCTCGCGACCTCGTGCAGCGCGCCGGCGGCGACGCGAGCGCGATCACCGGGCCGATGATCACGGAGGCGGCCAGGGCGGGCGACCGCTTCGCGGTCGAGCAGTTCGAGCTGCTCGGCGGCTGGCTCGGCCATGGCATCGCCTCCCTGGTGGCGGTCCTCGACCCGGCGGTCATCGTGATCGGCGGCGGGGTGAGCGAGGCCGGCGACCTGCTGCTCGACCCGCTGCGTGCCTCGTTCCGCAAGGAGCTGACCGGCCGCGGGTTTCGGCCCCATGCCGACATCCGGCTCGCCGAGCTGGGCAACCGCGCCGGCGTGATCGGCGCCGCGGACCTCGCGCGGCGCTGAGGCTCGCCGTGGCCGGTGAGTTCGTCGGCGTGGACGTCGGCGGCACCAAGGTCCTCGCGGTGCGGCTCGGCGGGGACGGTGAGGTCGAGGCCGTGTCGACCCGGCCGATGCCGGGGCGCACCGCGCCGGAGTCGGAGGTGGAGGAGGCGGTGGTCGCGGCCGCCCTGGACGTCTTCGCCGACGTGCCGCCGGCGGCGGTCGGGGTCTCCGCCGCGGGGCTGGTGGACGGCCCCGGTGAGCGCTTCCTCTTCGGGGCGCACCTGCCCTGGCGCGACGTACCGCTGCGCGCGCGGCTCGAGCGACGGCTTCGCGACCGCGTGCACGCCGCGGCCGGACGGGCGGGCGGAGCGACCCGGGTGGTGCTCGACAACGACGCCAACTGCGCCGCCCTCGCGGAGCTCGCGGCCGGGGCGGCCCGCGGGGTGGACGCGATGCTGATGATCACGATCGGCACCGGCATCGGTGGCGCGCTGGTCCTGGACCGGAGGCTGGTGCGCGGCGTGCACGGTCTGGCCGGCGAGTTCGGCCACATGCAGGTCGTCCCGGACGGGCTGGCCTGCGAGTGCGGGCTTCGCGGCTGCTGGGAGCAGTACTGCAGCGGCCGGGCGCTCGAGCGGGTCACCCGGGTGGCGCTCGGCCGGCACCTCGACGGACCGGAGGTCACCGCGATGGCTCGGGCCGGCGACGAGGTGGCGCGCCAGGCGTTCGCGTCGGTCGGCACCTGGCTCGGGGTCGGCGCGGCCGGGCTGGTGTCGGCGTTCGATCCTCGCCTGGTGGTCGTCGGTGGCGGCGTCTCCTCGGTCGGCGACCTGCTGCTCGACCCCGCCCGCGCCGCGCTGCGCGACTCGCTGCAGGGCACGAGCTACCGCACCGTGCCCGAGCTGGTCGCCGCCCGCTTCGGACCCGAGGCCGGAGCCGTCGGGGCGGCGCTCCTCGCCCGCGACGGCCGTTAGGCGCTCGCTCGCTCGGGCCGCGGATCAGACCTGCGCGCCGTCGTCCCAGGGGTCGCGCGGCGAGGGAGGCATCCGGGCCACCAGGTAGAGGAAGCCGCCGACGAACCACCCGACGAGCAGCCAGCCCAGCAGTTGGGGGAGGTCGATGCCGGTGACCACGACGGCGAGCAGGATGGCGGGCGCCCCGAAGACACCGAGCCAGGCCAGCCGGCGGTCGAACGGCGGCTTGGGGACCGGCGGCGGCCGCGGCGGCACGAACGAGTCGTCGGGATCCTCCGGAAGGGCCTGCCGCTCGTCGCTGTCGTCGGGCCGTCCCAGGTCGTCGGCGGCGCGCGGTCCGGCGCTCAGCGGCTGCTCGACGGGCTCGGTCGCGTCGTCGGGTCCCAGCACCGGGTCGCCGTAGTTCGCGACGATCGCCTGCCAGGCCTCGTCGTGGTCGTCCGGCTCGTCCCGCTTCACACGGGCAAGGCTACGCCGCGCCGGCCAGCGCTAGGCGGGGCCGGACGGGTCACCGGTCACCCGGGCGACGAAGGCGGCCGTCTTCTCGAAGATCATCGGGGCGTCGTTGTCCAGCGTCGCCACGTGGTGGCTCTCGGGCAGCGCGACGCGGGTGACGTCGCGGGAGGACACCCCGCCGAGGATCAGCGGCTCCGACGCCTCGTCCACGACGTTGTCCACGTCCGAGCGGAAGTAGAGCAGCGGCGCCGTCACCCGGTGGAGGTCGCCCAGCAGGCCGGGCCAGGCCCGCATCATCGAGTGCACCGCCTTCAGCGGGGTGCGCGTGTAGGCCACCTCGTCCTGACCCGGCTTCTTGATGTCGTTGCCGATGGCGGGGAAGGAGCCGACGAGGTGCTTCAGCACCGGCAACAGCTTCACGTCGAGGCGCTTCGTGGCGACGGCGGGGTTCACCACGACCACGCCCGCGACCGCGTCGCCGCGGTCCGCAGCCAGCCGCAGCACGAGTGCGCCGCCCATCGACAGACCGCCGACGACGACGGCCTCGTGCTCGGCGCGCAGGTCGTCGAAGGTCCGGCTGATCTCGCCGTACCAGTCGGCCCAGGTGTGCTTGTTGAGGTCCTGCCACCGCGTGGCGTGGCCCGGAAGGCACGGTACGGCGACGCCGTACCCACGGGCGGCGAGCGCCTCGCCCCACGGCCGCACGGAGGCCGGCGAGCCGGTGAACCCGTGGCTGAGGAGCACGCCGATCCGGCGGCCGCCGGTCAACTCCGGTCGGGCGGCGATGGTCAGCGGCTCGGTCAGTGGCGACGGCGTCGACGTCATGGCCGGGATTGTGCCGCAGGTGCATGAGGATCGCCGACCAGGCACTACGCTGCGTCCAGGTCGGGTGCGATCCGGGTCGCACGTGGAAGGGATGGGGTGAGGTCGGTTGTTCTACTGGTTCCTCAAGTTCGTCGCCTTGGGCCCGCTCCTGAAGGTCGTCTTCAGGCCGCGCGCCGAGGGCGTCGAGAACGTCCCCCTCGAGGGCCCGGCCATCCTCGCGAGCAACCACCTGTCCTACGCCGACTGGCTGTTCATGCCGCTCGTCATCCCGCGCAAGGTCAGCTTCGTCGCCAAGGCGGAGTACTTCACCTCGCCGGGCGTCAAGGGCTGGTTCCAGAAGCAGTTCTTCAGCGGCACGGGCAACATCCCGATCGACCGGTCCGGGGCCAACGCCGCGGCCGGTGCGCTGCTGTCCGCCAAGCGGGTGCTGTCCCAGGGTGAGCTCTTCGGCATCTACCCGGAGGGCACCCGGTCCCACGACGGTCGCCTCTACCGCGGCAAGACCGGCATCGCGCGGCTCGCGCTCGAGACCGGGGTGCCGGTTGTCCCCGTCGCCGTGGTCGGCACCGACATCGTCGCGCCGCCGGGCAAGAAGTTCGGACGCTGGACCCGCCCGTACGTCCGGATCGGCCGGCCGCTGGACTTCTCCCGCTACGCCGGCATGGAGAACGACCGCTTCATCCTGCGCTCCATCACCGACGAGATCATGTACGAGATCATGAGGCTCTCCGGCCAGGAGTACGTCGACATGTACGCCACCCGCGCCAAGGAGGAGGCCAAGAAGGCCGACCGCGGCGAGGGACGGGACGGCGACGAGCAGCGGAAGCTGGCGTCCTGACCCACACCCCCTCGCCGAGCGGTACGACGACCCGGGCCGCGGTCGCCGTCGAGGACCGGATGTTCCGGGCGCTCGCCGTCCTGCGGGTCGTGGTGCTGCTCTACGCGGTGGGGGTCAACGCCTACCGCAACAACTTCGAGCATCCCGTCGCCGCGTGGGCCTGCCTGGGGGTGATGGCGGCGTGGACGCTGGCGTCGATCGTCGTCTACGCCGCCCCGGAGCGGCGGCTGCCGGCCGTGCTGGCGCTGGACCTCGGGATCGCCGTGGCGATGCTCCTCGTGACGCCGCTGGTGAAGGGCCCCTGGTTCGAGGCGACGCTGCCCGGCTACTGGATCGTGGGCGCGCTGCTGGCCTGGGCGGTCCGCTACGGCTGGCGCGGGGGTACGACGGCCGCCGTGCTGCTCGGCGCCGTCGACCTCCTCAGCCGCGCGGAGGTGGGGCAGAAGGACTGGGGCAACGTCTTCCTGGTGCTCCTGGCGGGATCGATGCTGGGTTTCGTCTGCGAGTCGCTGAAGGAGATGGCCGCCGAGCGCGACCTGGCTCAGCGGGAGGCCGCCGCGGCAGCGGAGCGGGCGCGGCTGGCGCGGGTCGTGCACGACGGGGTGCTGCAGGTGCTCTCCCTGGTGCAGCGGCGGGGCAGCGAGCTCGGTGGCCCGGCCGCCGACCTCGGCCGGCTGGCCGGCGAGCAGGAGCAGGCGCTGCGCGTCCTGATCCGCTCGCAGGCGGCCGTGACCGCGGCCGGCCCCGCCGACGAGAAGGCCGACCTCGCCGCGGCCCTGGGCGCGCTCGCGAGCCGGCCGGGCACGGAGGTGGCGCTGCCTGCCGGATCGGTCCCGCTGCCCCGGGGCGTCGTCGCCGAGCTGACCGCCGCCGTCTCCGCCTGCCTCGACAACGTGTCGCGCCACGTCGGCGAGCAGGCGCCGGCGTGGGTGCTGTTGGAGGACCTCGGCGACCGGGTCGAGGTCTCCGTCCGCGACGAGGGACCCGGGATCCCGGACGGGCGGCTCGACACCGCCGAGGCGGAGGGACGGCTCGGCGTGAAGGAGTCGATCTGCGGCCGGATCGCCGAGCTCGGCGGCACCTGCACCCTCGACACCGGCGCCCATGGCACCGAGTGGACGTTCGTCGTGCCACGGACCCCGGAAGGAGACCGAACGTGACGATCCACAGCAGTCATCCGTTCGCCGACGCCCACCCCGACCCGGCGCGCCGGCTCCGCGGCCGGCTGGGCGGCGCAGTGACCCTGTGGACGTCCGGCGCCGGCCGCGACCGTGCCGGCCTGACGGTGACCTCCGCGATGGTGGCGCTCGGACCGCAGCCGACCGTGCTCGCCCTGCTGGATCCCGACTCCGACCTGCTGGAGGCGCTGCGCGACACCGGCGTGACCGTCCTGCAGCTGCTGACCTGGCCCGACCGAGACCTGGCCGAGGCGTTCGCCGGCACCGCGCCGGCGCCGGGGGGACCGTTCCGGCAGGCGGAGTTCGAGACCACGCAATGGGGGCCGCGGCTCTCCTCTGCCGGGACCTGGGCAGGCGCCCGGCTGGCAGCCGAGCGCGAGGTGGGCTGGTCGGTCGAGGTCAGTGCGGTCCTGGAGCACGTGGAGGTCGGCGAGGACACCCAGCCGCTGCTGCACCGCCGGGGCCGGTTCCACCAGGGCTGAGTCCCGCTAGGGTCGCGCCATGGCTGAAGCGATCCGGGTGATGGTCGTCGACGACCACCCGATGTGGCGGGAGGCGGTCGAGCGCGACCTGGCCGCCGCGGGGTTCGAGGTCGTCGCCGCGGCCGCCACCGGCACCGAGGCGATCAACCGGTTCCGCGCGACCCGGCCGCAGGTCGTCGTACTCGACCTGCAGATCCCGGAGCCGAGCGGGGTCGAGGTCACCGCGACGGTCCTCGCGGAGGTGCCGTCGTCGCGGGTGCTGGTCCTGTCGGCCTCCGGTGAGCAGGACGACGTGCTCGCGGCCGTCAAGGCGGGCGCGACCGGCTACCTGGTGAAGTCGGCCTCGAGCGCCGAGCTGGTCGCCGCCGTGCAGCGCGTCGCGGCCGGCGACTCGGTCTTCACGCCGGGGCTGGCGGCCCTGGTGCTGGGCGAGTTCCGGCGGATGAACCAGCCCGCCACGCCGCCGGGGGAGCGGCTCACCGAGCGTGAGACCGAGATCCTCAAGATGGTGGCCAAGGGCCTGTCCTACAAGCAGATCGCCGAGCGCCTGGTGCTGTCGCACCGCACGGTGCAGAACCACGTGCAGAACACCCTGCGCAAGCTGCAGATGCACAACCGGGTGGAGCTGACCCGCTACGCCATCGAGCAGGGACTCGATGAGTGACGCCGACCTCCTCGGGGTGGCGGACGAGCTCTACTCGCTCCCGCTGCCGGAGTTCACCCCGGCTCGCGACGCCCGGGCCAAGGAGCTCAAGGGCAGCCCGCTCGCGCCCCGGGTGAAGGCGCTGCGCAAGCCCAGCACGGCCGCCTGGGTCACCAACCTGCTCGTACGACGCGAGGCGGGCCAGGTCGACCAGCTGCTCAGCGTCGGGGCCGCCCTCCGCGAGGCCCAGCAGGCGATGTCGGCCGGCGAGCTCCGCACGCTGACCAAGCAGCGTCGCCAGGTCACGGCCGCGGTCACCACCCAGGCGCGCCGCCTGGCCGCGGACGAGGGGGTGCGGGTGACCGAGGCCGTCGCAGACCAGGTGGAGGCCACGCTGACCGCGGCCATGGTCGACGCCGAGTGCGGTCGGGCGGTGCGGAGCGGCCTGCTGGTCAGCGCGCTGAGCACGACGGGGGTGGAGCCGATGGACGCCGCGGCGCTGGCCTCGGCGCTGGCGGTCCCGGAGGCCCTCGGCTTCGAGGCCACGGCCCGCGAGGCGCCGGTGCCGGGTCCGCCGGCCCTGAAGGTGGTGCCCGACCCGGACAAGGAGGCGAAGGCGCGGGCGGCCGCCGAGCAGCGGCTCGCCGCCGCCACCGAGGAGCACGAGGAGGCCTCCGCGGCCCACGAGGAGGCGGTGGCGGAGGTCGAGCGGCTCTCCGCCCGCTCGCTGCAGCTCCAGGCGGAGATCGACGAGCTGCGGCGCCGGCTGGCGGAGCTCGAGGAGCAGGCGGAGGCGGTGGAGGAGGAGATCGCCGAGGCCGAGGAGGTCCGGGACGAGGCGTCCGCCGAGCTGCGAGCGGCCGGGGCCGAGCGCGACGCCGCCCAGGCCGCTCTCGACCGGCTCACCGCGGGCGCGTCCGGGTGACCGGCCGAGCGCTGCGCCATGCTGGACCCATGCGATTCACCGAGCACGAGCTCACCGCGGCGTTGACCGGGGCGGCGAAGTCGGTGCTCTCGACCCGACGCGGGTTCCGGAGGGCGGGGGCCGACGCGGACGCCGCATGGGAGGCGATGGGGCGCTACGAGCGGTTCAAGATGCTCGACGCCCTGGGCACGCAGGTCCTTCCCGTGCTCGTCGCCCTGCCTGACGTCGACGTGGCCCCGGGCACCCGCCCGTCGTGGTCCGACCAGGAGATCAGGGACGTCGTCGAGGGCCTCGTCGGCGACGAGGTGGGCCGGCTGCGCCGTGCCGTGGTCGTCCGTGCGCGGACGGCGCTGGTGCGGACCGCACTCGCGCACGTGCCGCCGCGGCTCGACCCGGACGCGCTGACCGGTCCCGCGTGACGAGGCGCCGAGGAAGCGCCGGCGTCGGTCAGCGGCCGGTGACCTCGTCGGTCAGCTCGCGCAGGATGTCGGCGTGGCCGGCATGCCGCGCGACCTCGCTGGTCATGTGCGCCACCACCCACCGCACCGACCGGGGCCGCCCGTCGACGGCGGCGACCGGCGTGAGGTCGTCGAGCGCCACGCCCGCGAGGTTGCGGTCGCTGTCCGCGATGGCGGCCCGGTAGTCGGCGACCACCTCGGCAGCGCGACGGTGCTCGGGCACGACCATCGAGAAGTCGACGTCGGCGTACCGAGGGTCGCCGGTCAGGACGTGGCCGAACCAGTACCGCTCGCTGTCGGCGAGGTGCTGCACCAGCCCGATCAGCGTGGTGTCGGAGACGACGTGCCGGCGCCGGAGCTGGTCGTCGCCGAGACCCTCCACCTTCTTCATCACGCAGGCACGTGCGAACGCCAGGAACGCCAGCGACGTCGCTCGCTCGCCGTCGTCGACCCGGGGAACCGGCTGGCGCAGGGTCTCCAGCGGCCGCTCGGCCACGGCGGGACCTACGCGTCCGCCGAGCGGACGATGTCGAGGATGCGCCGGTCGATCCAGGAGAGGTCGGCGGCGACCCGCATCTCGTAGTTCTCCGTGCCGACCCATGCGTGGAAGTCCCGGTGGCCGGCGCCGGCCGCGAACTCCTCGAGCTCGCGTCGCAGCTCGGGATCGACGACGACCTTCTCCTCCTCGGTCGAGGCGGTCAGGTACAGCTCGTGCAGGTCGAGCAACCGGGCCAGCTCGTCGATGGGGGCGGGGTGGTCGTCGACCCGCAGGTCCACGGCGACGTCGTCGAGACCGCCGTACCCGGCGCCGTCCCGGACGACCAGGATGGCGGCGGACTGGCGCCCACGCCGGTCCCCGCCCGCGGCGTCGCCCGCGGCCAGCACGGCGAGCAGGCGGTCCTGCAGCGGCGCGTCGGCGTCGCCGTCGAGCCAGGTCCGCTCCATGGCCTGCACGACCTCGGCGCCGGCGAGGCAGTTGCCCTGCACCGCGTAGCCGTCGCCCGCGGCGCCGCCGGCCCACGGGATGCACTCCGCGCCGGTGTGGGTCGCTGACCCGCCGTCCAGGTCGACGATGCCGACCTGCCGGTGGGCACGTCCGCCGTCCTCCTCGAGGAGCCGCTGCAGGGCGACCGGGGCGGTGGCACCCTCGTCGAGGTGGGCGAGCGCTAGACCCTTGTAGGCGACGTTGGCGTCGGCCTGGGTGGCCACGGCCCCGACGCCGGCCACGGCCGCCGGGACCGCCGAGCCCACGGCGAGGAACTTCGAGGCGACGGCCACACCCCACGACTGTCCGTCGGCGGAGCGCGCCACGATCGAGAACGTCATGGCGTCACGGTAGCGAGGTGCGCTCCGGCCGCGGCGCCCGCGACCTGGCTAGGCTCGCACTGGCTGGCCATCCGATGGGAGGAGACACATGCGTGTCGGCGTACTGACCGGTGGCGGGGACTGCCCGGGACTCAACGCGGTGATCCGCGCGGTGGTCCGCAAGGGCGTCAAGGAGCACGGCTTCGACTTCGTCGGCTTCCGCGACGGGTGGAAGGGCCCGCTCGAGGGGATCACGATGCCGCTCGGGATCGAGCAGTGCCGCGGGATCCTTCCGCGAGGAGGGACGATCCTCGGCTCGTCCCGCACCAACCCGTTCAAGCTCGACGACGGCGTCCAGCGGATCAAGGACAACCTCGCGGCCGCCGGTGTCGACGCTCTCGTCGCGATCGGCGGCGAGGACACACTGGGCGTCGCCACGAAGCTGGCCGACCTGGGGGTCGACGTCGTGGGCGTCCCGAAGACCATCGACAACGACCTGTCCGGCACCGACTTCACCTTCGGCTTCGACACGGCGGTGAACATCGCCACCGAGGCCATCGACCGGCTGCACACCACGGCGGAGTCCCACCACCGCGTGCTTGTGGTGGAGGTGATGGGCCGGCACGCCGGCTGGATCGCCCTGCACGCCGGCATCGCCGGTGGCGCCAGCGCGGTGCTGATCCCCGAGGTGCCGTTCGACATCGACGCGGTCTGCGCGCACGTCGAGACCCGGTTCGAGAGCGAGTACGCGCCGATCATCGTGGTGTCGGAGGGCGCCGTGCCCGCCGACGGCAGCGGGATGACCCTCGCCAGCGGCGAGAAGGACGCCTTCGGGCACGTCCGGCTCGGTGGCATCGGCGACCGGCTCGCCTCCGAGATCGAGTCGCGCACCGGCAAGGAGGCCCGGGCCGTCGTGCTCGGCCACGTCCAGCGCGGTGGCACGCCGACCGCGTTCGACCGCTGGCTGGCGACCCGCTTCGGGCTGCAGGCGATCGGCGCCGTCGCCGACGGCGACTACGGGACGATGGTGGCCCTGCGCGGCACCGACATCGTGCGGGTGCCGCTGATCGAGGGCACCGGCGAGCTGAAGGTCGTCAGCCCGCAGGAGTACGCCGAGGCGCAGGTCTTCTTCGGCTGAGGGACTCGCTCAGGCGTCGTCCAGGTCGACCACCAGGGCCCGGTGGTCGGAGAGCGGCATCTGCCGCGCCTCCGACCGCGCCCGGACCGGCGCGTCCGCCAGCACGTGGTCCAGCTGCTCGACCGGCTCGTCGGCGGGGAAGGTGTCGTGCAGGGCGACCGGCTGCATGCCGGTGATCCGCGCGGCCCGGTCCACCCCCATGTTGAGGTCGCCGGCGAGCAGCAGCGGCCGCCGCGCGCCCGACAGCGCCGTCACCAGGTGCGACAGCTGCCAGCCGTTCCACCACCGCACGAACGACAGGTGCGTGTTCGCGACGGTCAGCCTTCCGAGGGACGTCTCCACCGTGGCCGCGACGGCGACCCGGGGCTCGTCGTGGACCATCGTGGGCAGCACGTCACCGGGGAACCGCATCGGCACGCGGGTGTGCAGCACGGGGAGCCGGATCACCTCCCAGCCGAGCACCGGCAGCCGGCTCAGCAGCGCGATCCCGTAGGCGGCGTCGTCGGGCTGCTCGTCGCCGGTGGCGGCTGTCCAGGTGGCGCCGGGGCTGCCCGCGAGTGCCGCCACGAACCGGTGCTCGTCGGCGCCCATCGCCTCGGCCGCGACGGCGGTGAGGTCGGCGCGACCGGACCGCTGCTGGTTGCGGTCCACCTCCTGGAGGGCCAGGACGTCGGGGTCGAGCTCCTTCACCGCCGCGTGGAGCACGGCGGGATCGACGTCGTGGTCGTCCAGCGATCGTCCGTTGAGGATGTTGAAGGTCACCAGGCGCATCGTCGGAGCGGTACCCACTCCTACCCGACGCATAGCGCCGTTGGCGCGGGGTACCTGTCGGCCCAGAGGTGATGCGACCCATGTCCCACAGGCGCGACCTGACCGCCGATCAACGGGCCCTGCGCGAGGCGCTGAAGACCGTTGCCGTGACCCTGAAGGAGGGGGAGGCGCCGTTCGCGCTGGCCGGCAGCTACGGGCTCTGGGCCCGCGGCGGGCCGGAGCCCGACCACGACGTGGACTTCATGGTGGCCGAGGAGGACGCCCCCCGCGCCAAGGACCTGCTCACCGCGCGGGAGCTCGAGGTCGTGCAGCCACCCGAGGACTGGCTGTTCAAGGTCTTCATCGACGGCGCCATGGTGGACGTGATCTACCGTGCGGGCGGGGTGCCGATCCAACGCGCTCGGTTCGAGGACGCCGACGAGCTGGAGGTCGAGTCGGTGCTGATGCCGGTGCTCTCCGCCACCGTGCTGATGAGCGACAAGCTCGGCGCGATGGAGGAGCACTCGTGCAACTTCTCCGCCGCCCTGCCCGTGGCCCGCGCGGTCCGCGAGCAGGTCGACTGGCAGGTCGTCCGCCGGGCGACCGCGGACAACCCGTTCGCCGACGCCTTCCTCCACCTGCTCTGCTCGCTGGAGATCATCAGCAGGGACTGAGCCGGCGGCACCCTGTGGAGCTCTGCGGGCGCTCGGCGGGCGCCCGGGCCGACCACGGAGTGGGTCGCTGAATCGGCGCCGACCCCGCGGGCGCCGTACCCTTGGGGGGTGACCATCCCGTCCCTCGAGCAGTTGCACGCCCTCGGCGCCCGGCAGCAGCCGACGTACGACGACCCGGCGGCCGTCGCCGCCGTCGTCGACCGGCTGCGCACCCAGCCTCCGCTGGTGTTCGCCGGCGAGTGCGACGACCTCAAGGGCAACCTGGCCGCGGTCGCCCGCGGCGAGGCGTTCCTGCTGCAGGGCGGTGACTGCGCCGAGACCCTCGCCGGCGTCAGCGCGGAGAACGTGCGCAACAAGCTGCGGGTGCTGCTGCAGATGGCCGTGGTCCTCACCTACGCCGGCTCGGTGCCCGTGGTGAAGCTCGGCCGGCTGGCGGGTCAGTACGCCAAGCCGCGCTCCAGCGACACCGAGACCCGCGACGGGGTCACCCTGCCGGCCTACCGCGGCGACGCCGTGAACGGCTTCGAGTTCACCCCGGAGGCGCGTCGCCACGACCCGCAGCGGCTGCTCGACGTCTACAACGCCTCGGCGTCGACGCTGAACCTGATCCGCGCGTTCACCACCGGCGGCTACGCCGACCTCCGCCAGGTGCACACCTGGAACACCGACTTCGTCAGCGGCTCCCTCTACGGCCAGCGCTACGAGAAGCTGGCCCAGGAGATCGACAAGGCGATGCAGTTCATGCACGCCATCGGGATCGACGCCGAGGAGCTGCGCCGCGTCGACTTCCACTCCTCGCACGAGGCGCTGGTGCTCGAGTACGAGCACGCCATGACCCGGATCGACTCGCGCACCCAGGCGCCGTACGACGTCTCCGGGCACTTCGTCTGGATCGGCGAGCGCACCCGCCAGCTCGACGGCGCGCACGTCGAGCTGCTCAGCCGGATCCGCAACCCGATCGGCGTCAAGCTCGGCCCGACGACCAGCGCCGACGACGCGATCGCGCTGGCGGGCAAGCTCAACCCCGACAACGAGGCGGGCCGGCTCACCTTCATCACCCGCTTCGGCGCGCAGAAGATCCGCGACGGCCTGCCCGACCTGATCGAGAAGGTCACCGCGTCCGGCATCGAGGTGGCGTGGGTGTGCGACCCGATGCACGGCAACACCTTCGAGGCCAGCTCGGGCTACAAGACCCGCCGCTTCGACGACGTGATCGAGGAGGTGCAGGGCTTCTTCGACGTGCACCGCGCCCTCGGCACCTGGCCGGGCGGCATCCACGTCGAGCTCACCGGTGACGACGTCACCGAGTGCGTCGGCGGGGGCGAGGACCTGAAGGACGCCGACCTCGCGAACCGCTACGAGTCGGTCTGCGACCCGCGGCTCAACCGCGTCCAGTCGCTCGAGATGGCCTTCCTCGTCGCCGAGATGCTGCGTCGCGCCTGAGCGTCACCGAGCCATGATCGACCTGCGCTCCGACACGGTGACGCGCCCCACGGAGGCGATGCGCGCCGCCATGGCGGCCGCCGAGGTGGGCGACGACGTGTACGGCGAGGACCCGACCGTCGCTGCCCTGGAGGAGCGGGTGGCGGGGATGTTCGGCCACGAGGCCGCCCTCTTCACGCCCACCGGGTCGATGGCCAACGTGCTGGCCGTCTCCGCGCTCGTCGCGCCGGGGCAGGAGGTGCTGTGCGAGGCCCGGGCCCACATCGCCCGCGCGGAGCTGGGCGCCCACGGCGCCATCGGCGGCGTCACCATGCGCACCTGGTCGCACCCGCGCGGACAGCTCGACCTCGCCGCGGTGGCCGACCTCTTCGCGCCCGATCTCGGGCCCTTCTTCGTGCCCACCGCGGCGATCTCGGTCGAGAACACCCACAACTTCGCCGGCGGCGCCGTACTGCCGCTGGCCGACCTGCGGGCCCTGCGCGCCTTCGCCGACGAGCGGGGTGCGGCCGTGCACCTCGACGGCGCGCGGATCTGGAACGCGCACGTCGCGACCGGGACGCCCTTCGAGGAGTACGGCGCGGTGGCCGACGTGCTGGCCGTGTGCCTCTCGAAGGGGCTGGGCGCCCCCGTGGGCTCGCTCGTGGTCGGGCCTCGCGACGTGCTCGCCGGGCTGCGCGTGCTCCGCAAGCGGATGGGCGGCGGCATGCGGCAGGCCGGCGTGCTCGCCGCCGCAGGGCTGCACGCGCTCGACCACCACGTCCACCGGCTGGCCGAGGACCACGCGCACGCCCGCCTGCTCGCGGAGTCGTGCGGAGTTGACCCGGCCACCGTGGACACCAACATCGTGACCTTCGAGCGCGACGACGCGGGGGCGTTCGTGGGCCGTGCGCGCGAGGCGGGAGTGCTGATCGGCGCCGTCGGGCCGCGCACGGTCCGGCTGGTCACCCACCTCGACGTCGGGCGCGGCGATGCCGAGACGGCCGCGAAGGTGCTCGCCGGGCTCTGAGGCCTCGAGCGCGGTCGAGGCGGTGCGGAACCTGCCACCTCGTGGTGCGGAACCTGCCACCTCGTGGTGCAGAACGTGCCACCTCGTGGTGCGAGACCTGCCACCTCGTGGTGCGAGACCTGCCACCTCGTGGTGCGGAACCTGCCACCTCGTGGGTCAGGCGGGGGCGCCGAGGAAGCGGACCTCGCTGATCGCGGTGAAGTCCCGGCCGTTGGGGCCGGTGCCGGGGGGTGTGACGGCGACCAGGTGCAGGGTGACGGTGCTGGTCTCGACGGGGTCTATGGTGAGCGGCTGCAGAGCGCGGCCGTCCTCGAGCTGCTGGGTGATCCGGCTGCCGTCGTCGAGCTCCCACTGGACGGTGCGGATCCGGCGGTTGCCGCGGTACCAGTTGTCGGGGCCGTCGACCTTCGCGTAGCCGTTGATCAGCCCGACCTCGGTGAGCACCACGTCGCCGCCGAGGTCGAAGGTGATCGTCTCGCCGGTCCCGTCGCCGGCCATCCGCCAGCTGGTGCGCGGACGGCCGTCGGTGAGGTTCGCCGCCTCGAAGTCGACCGGGTTGTTCTGCCGGTCCCGGCTCGGAGGTGCCACGGCCGGCACCTCGGCCTGCGCCCGGTCGGTCAGGTCCACGACCTCCTCGGGGTCCGGCTGCTCGACCGGGCCCTCCGTGCCGTCGGCGTCGGCCCGCGGCCCGCCGCCGTCCTCGTCGTCGGCCGTCTGCTCGGCGGCGGGAGGGTCGGCCGCCCGGCCGCCCTCGTCGGAGCCCGCGAGGACGACCACGGCCGCGACGGCCAGCGCCAGCACGGGCACCAGCGCGCCGACCAACCACGGCCATCGCCGTCCGCGAGGCCGACCCGGTGGCTCCCCGGGCGGGGGAGGCACCGGCGGCCCGAGCACCTCGGTGAGGCTCGCCGGCCGCTCCCGGTCAGCGGTGGACGGCGCGCCTTCAGGCAGCCCGTCGGCGTAGAGCGGGTAGCGGGCGGCCGGCGGCGCGGTGCCGGCCGCCGGGGTCACCGCCGGCGGGTCGGGGACCGGCACGGTCACGGGCGCGGCGGGGCCGGGCGCCGCCTCGGGATGCCGGCCAGGGACGGGCATGCCGCAGTTGGTGCAGTACCGGCCTATCCCGAGCTCGTGCCCGCAGCTGGTGCAGTACGTCGGGGTGGTCATCGCGGGGTCACGCTACCCCGACCGGCTCCGCAGCGGCGCGGCCTCCGGTGGCTACGCCGCGTGCTTGCCGGTGCTCTCGCCGCGGCGACGGACCTCCGCCTCGATGTCCTCGATGTCGCGCTGGAGGAGCCGGCGGGTGCGCTCGTAGCTGTGGCCGCCCAGGAGCAGCCACTCGAGCCGCCCGACGCCGGACCTTCGCGACGTGTCCAGCCGGGTGGTCATCGCCAGGCGGGTCCGGTCGCCCCGGACGCCGAACGGAGTGACCCGGTAGCAGCTGCGCACGACGTCGCGGCCGACCTCGGTCTCCACGACGAGCCGCCGCGGCACCTCGCACTCGACGACGTGGCGCTCGCCGGCGGCATGGTGCCCGAACAGGTTCCGCTCCTCGCGCCAGCGGGTGCCGGCCCAGAAGTGGCCGTCGGTGAGCAGCTCGACCCGCCGGACGCTGCGGAACACCTCCGCGCTGTGGGCGACGTCGGTGAGCACGTCCCACACGACCTCCGGCGGAGCGGGGACGGTGGTGTGGACGTAGATGATGTGGCTTGCCATCGGGGTCCTCCTCGAAAGGGTCCCTCCCGCCCCCATGGTGCGCCCGCTCGCCGGCGGAGTCCAGACCCCTCCAACAGGGACGCGCGCGACCTCAGACCGCGATATGGGGGACCTCGGCCTCGATCTTCCGGCGGGGCGCCACCTCCACCACCAGCATCGCGGCCAGCACCATGGCGCCGCCGACGGCCATCCGCAGGGTCACCGCCTCGCCACCGAGCAGCACGGCGAAGAACGCGGCGAAGACCGGCTCCATGCTCATGATGATCGCCGCGCGCGTCGGTGCCAGATGACCCTGCGCCCACGTCTGCGCCAGCATCGCGGCGGCCCCGGCCACGAGCGCCATGTAGACCAGGGACGCCCAGTCGCCGCCGGTCGCGGGCAGCACGACGCCGGGGCTGCCGGAGAGGAGTGCGGCGACCAGGCAGATGGCGGCGATGACGAGCACCTGCAGGATCGACATGCCCAGCGCGTCGGCGGGTCTCGACCAGGCCCCGAGGCCGACGATGTGCGCCGCGTAGAGCAGCGCCGCCACCAGGGTGATCGCCTCGCCGTACCCGATGGAGAGGCCGTCCAGGGTGAGCACGCCGAGGCCCGCCGTCGCCAGCGCGACGGCCGCCCAGGTCAGCCCGGTGATCCGCGAGCGCAGCACCACGGCGGCCAGGAGCGGGGTCGCGACGACGTACAGCCCGGTGATGAACCCGGAGACGCTGGCCGGGGTGTGGGCCAGGCCGGCGGTCTGCAGGATCTGCGCGAGGCCGTAGACACCGCCCAGGAGGACCGCCCGCCTGCGCGTCTCCGGGGAGAGCCGGGCGATCGCCCGCGGTGCCACGACCAGCATCGCGGCTCCGGCGACCACGAACCGCACGGCGAGGAAGTCGACCGTGGGCACCCGCTCCAGCAGGTCCTTGATCAGGAAGAAGGTCGAGCCCCACGACGCGGTCATGGCCAGCAGCGCGAGAGCCGCCAGGACGGAGGTACGGCGACCGACCCCGCCGTCAGCCATCGCGTGGACCGTCGCGGAGCGACCGGAGGAGCGCCATGTCGGGGTCGTCGGCTCCGCGGGAGCCCGGCGTCTCGAGGACGAACGGCACGCCCTCGGTCTTCGGGTGCGCGAAGAGCTCCGCGAACGCGGCGGTCCCGATATGGCCCTGCCCGATCTTCTCGTGGCGGTCCTTGAACGCTCCCCGCACGTCCTTGGAGTCGTTGGCATGGATCAGCCGCAGCCGCCCCTGCCCGCCGATCTCGACGATCCGGTCGAGGGCGGCCTTGGCACCGCCCGGCTCGTCCAACGGCTCACCGGCGGCGAACACGTGACAGGTGTCCAGGCAGAGGCCCGCCTTCGGGTGGTGGTCGAGCGCGGCGAGGTAGGCCTCGAGGTCGTCGATGCCCGCACACAGCGACCGCCCCTGCCCGGCGGTCGGCTCGAGCAGCAGCCAGGGCGCGGAGTCGTCCTCGATCGAGTCCAGGATCGGCAGCAGGCCCTCCCGGATCCGCCGGAGGGCGGCGGAGTGCCGCTCGGCACCGCCGTCGCCGTCGGTGGCGGGGTCGACGTAGGAGCCGGTGTGCACGACGACGCCCTCGGCGCCGATCTCCACCGCGCGACGCAGGTTGTGGGCGATCAGCGCCAGCGACCGCTCGTAGGTCGCCGGCGTCGGGGAGCCGGGGTTCACCAGGTAGGGCGTGTGGATCAGCACGCGCATGCCGAGCTCGGCCGTCGCGTCGCGGAACTCACGGTCGACCGCGGGATCGCCCTCCGAGCACGCCCATCCTCGCGGGTTCCCGCAGAAGACCTGCAGGGCCTCGCACCCGATCTCGACCGCGTTGCGGAGGGCGCCGGCCACCAGGTTCCGCCCTGCGAGGACGTGGGTGCCGATCGGGCGGCTGGGGGCGGCGGTCGTCATCGCGGGACGAGGGTATCCGCGGCGCCGTCGCCCGCCGAAATCCCACGGCGCACGCGCCGCCACGGCGCCGTGGCGGCTCAGACGACGAGGAGGACGACCGTGCTGCCCTTGCGCGCCCTGTTGCCCGGGCCGGGCCGGGTGTCCCACGCCACCTGCCCCGTCAGGTAGATGGTGGCGCGCTCCTTCTTCACCTCGAAGCCGAGGGCCTCGAGCTTGTCGACGGCGTCGCCGGTCGACAGGTAGCGCACCGACGGGACGGTGACCAGCTCCGGGCCCTTGGACACGACGAGCTCCACGGTGTCGCCCTTGTGGAGCGTCCCCTTGTCCGGGTCCTGGCTGATCACGTCGCCCTCGGCGACGGTGTCGCTGAACTCGGAGCCGGCGACCTCGACCTCGAGGCCCCGCTTCTCGAGCGCCTTCCGGGCGGTCCCTGCGTCCTTGCCGACCCAGCTGCCGACCTTGATCGGCTTGCGTCCCTTGCTCACGACCAGGCGGACCGCCGTGTCGACCGGCACGTCCGTGGCCTTCTCCGAGCCGAAGGGAGGATCGCTGCGGATGACCTGACCCTCGGGCACGGTCTCCGACCAGCGCTCCAGCACCCGCCCGGCGACGAGCTTGACGTCGGACAGGCGCTGCTCCGCCTCCGCCACCGTCAGCCCGCGCAGGTCCGGGACGTCGTAGCGCTCGGGCCCCAGCGACACCGTGGCGGCCACGGCGTCGTCGGGCAGGATCCGCTCGCCGGGCCGCGGGTCGGTGCTGACCACCTCGCCCTTCGGGACGCTCTCGGAGTAGACCTCCTCGGCGACCCGGAGCTCGAGCCCGGCCGAGGCGAGCCGGTCCGCCGCCGCGGCCTGGGTGAGCCCCACGACACTCGGCGTGGTCGTGTAGCGGCCCCACCCGAACCAGTACCCGGCCGACCCGAGAGCGGCGACGACCAGCACCACCGCCAGCAGCAGGGCGACCCCGCGTCGGCGTCGCGGCCGGCCAGGACGCCGGTCCGGGCCGGCGTCGCCCGGCGGCGGAGTGGTCGGTCGCTCGTGGCCCCGTGCCCCTGCGGAGGACGCCCCGGGAGACGCGATGACCGAGGTCCGCTCCTCGTCGGCCGGGAACCACGTGGTGAGCGGCTCCGGCGTGGTGTCCGAGCCCACCTGACGTCCGCCATCGACCCCGTCGGCCCCGTCGGGCACCCGGACGGGCGGGAGCAGGTCGGCCTCGAGTTCGGGATCCTCGCGCAGCCCCTCGTGCAGCGCCTGGCCCACCCGGTGCACGTGATGCAGCAGCACTCCCGCGTCGGCCGGGCGCAGGCTCGGGTCGCGGCTCGTGGCTCGGGCCACCAGCGCGTCGACGTACGCCGGGAGACCCGGCACCACGGCCGACGGTGGCGGGACGTCGTGGTGGACGTGGCGGTAGGCGACCGCGATGGGCGTCTCGCCGGTGTGCGGCTTCTGGCCGGTGAGCAGCTCGTAGAGGATCACGCCCGCGGCGTAGACGTCGGCCCGGGCGTCGGCCCGCTGCTCGACGACCAGCTCGGGCGCGAGGTAGGAGACGGTGCCGATCAGCACGCCGTTGGTGGCGGTGTGCTGGGTGTCGGCCGTGACGGCCTTCGCCAGCCCGAAGTCGGCGACCTTGACCCGCCCGTCGTCGGCGATGAGCACGTTCTCCGGCTTCACGTCGCGGTGCACCAGCCCGGCCCGGTGTGCGGACGCGAGCGCGGAGAGCACCGGGTCCAGCAGCGCCAGCGCCCGCTCGGGCGACATCGGCGCCTCCTTCGCGATGGTGTCGCGCAGGGTGTGTCCGGGGACGTACTCCATGACGAGGTAGATGGTGCCGTCGCCGCTGTCGTCGCGGCCCTGGTCGTAGACCGACACCACGTTGGGGTGGCTGAGCCGCGCGGCGGCCTTGGCCTCCCTGACGAACCGGCGGGCGAACGACTCGTCGCCGTGTGCGGTCGGGTCGCCGAGCCCGGGATGCATCACCTTGACGGCCACCGTGCGGTCCAGCCGGACGTCGAACGCCTCGTAGACGCTGGCCATGCCCCCGCGGGCGATCCGGGAGCCGATCCGGTAGCGCCCCTCGAGGAGACGGCCCGCCTGGTGGTCCTGGGTGCGGCGCGGAGCGGGGTCGCCGGACAGCGCGGCGGCGTCGCCGCGGGCGCGCTGGTCGTCGTGCACAGCGACCCTCCTGTGCAGGCCTCTCTCGTCCGGCCGGGGAAGTGACCGGAGCGCCCATCGTACGGCGCGGGCGCGGCCGCACCCGGAGGCCACGCCGGTGGGGCCCCAGCACCGCGCGGTGCGGTGGGGGAGGATGGCCCCATGAGCGAACCGCGACTCGCCGACCACGACCTCAGCGTCCTGGTCACCGACTGGCTGGACTGGGACGACGCCGCCCGTCGGATGGGGGTGACGCCGGCCAAGGTGCGCACGATGGTGCGCGACCACCACCTCGCGGCGGCCGTCCCGGCGCCCGGCCGTCGTCAGGCCATCCCCGCCCTGTTCCTCGACGAGGAAGGGGAGCCGGTCAAGGGGCTGCCGGGCCTGCTCACCCTGCTCCACGACAACGGCTTCGACGACCGGGAGTGCATCGCCTGGATCTTCCTCGACGCCGATCTCCCCGGACGCCCGATCGACGCGCTCCGCGAGAACCGCGGCTCGGAGGTCAAGCGGCGCGCCCAGGCGCTCGCCCTCTAGTCGCGCCGTGACGGGACGGCGACCACCGGCCGGGGCGACCGGACGCCGGGCGAGGCGAGCCCTGGCGGCCGTCCCCGTGGTGCTCGTCGCGCTGGCCGCGTGGTGGCTGCAGGACGGTGCTGGTCCGGACCGACAGCCGCCCGACCCGGGCCCGTCCGCCACCATGCCGGCCGCCGACGACCACGGCATCGCCTACGTGCCGCTCGCGAGTCTCCCGCCCGAGGCCGCCGCGACCGTGTCCCTCATCGACCGGGGCGGTCCGTTCCCGCATCCGGGCAGGGACGGCTCGACGTTCGAGAACTTCGAGGGGCTGCTGCCGGACCGGCCCCGCGGCTACTACGCCGAGTACACCGTCCCCACGCCGGGCGAGGACGACCGCGGCGCACGGCGGATCGTCGCGGGGGACGGCGGAGAGCTCTACTGGACCGCGGACCACTACCGGTCCTTCGAGAGGATCTGGCGATGAGCGGCCTGGCCGCGGTGCTCGCGGGCCGCCGCCCGCCGGGGGTGCACCGGTGGGAGTCCGGACTGGACGTCGGCGAGGTCCGCCGGGCGGTGGAGCACGCCGGGTGGCGGTTCCGGTACGTCGACGGGGCCGGTCTCGCGACCCGGCGCGACGCTCTCGTCGCGCTCGGCGACGTGCTCGGCTTCCCGGCCCACTACGGTGCCAACCTCGACGCGCTCAACGACTGCCTGCGCGACCTGCCCGTGCCGACCGTCCTGCTGTGGGACGCCTGGAGCGGGGTGGCCCGCGCCGACGCAGGCGGCTTCGGCGCGGTGGTTCGGGTGCTCGCCGCCCGCGGGCCCGACGCGCCGGCGCTCGAGGTGCTGCTGCGTGGCCCGGGCCCGGCCGACGCGGTGCAGTTGCTGGAGTGAGCCGTCCCGGCGAGCCGGATCGGTCGAGGCTCGTCAGGAAGCGCGGCGCGTGGCAGCGCCGGCCAGCTGCTCGAGCACGGCGCAGGCCGCGGGGTCCCAGCCGGCCTCGTCGCGGCCGCGGTGCAGCGCTGCGACGGCGCGGGCGCCCAGGTCGTCGATCATCGCCTCGACCTGCTCGCGGGCGCCACAGCGTTCGATGGTCGACCGCAGGTCGGCGACCTGGTCGTCGCTGAGCTCCGTGCCGAGCGCGGCGTCGAGACGGGCGGCGTCCTCGGGAGCGGCAGCGTCGAGCGCCAGGGCGACCAGCACCGTCCGCTTGCCCTCGACCAGGTCGTCGCCGGCGGGCTTGCCGGTCGTCGCCGGGTCGCCGAAGACCCCCAGCAGGTCGTCGCGGAGCTGGAAGGCCTCGCCGAGCGGGAGGCCGAAGCCGGTGAGACCCGTGAGCGTGGCGGCGTCCGCGCCGGCGAGCGCGGCGCCGATGTGGAGCGGCCGCTCGATGGAGTACTTGGCCGACTTGTAGCGCAGCACCGTCATCGCCTCGTCGACGGTGGCCCGGCCCCGCGCCTGCGCGGAGACGTCGAGGAACTGGCCCGCGATCACCTCCGAGCGGCACTGGTCGAGCACCTCCAGGGCGGGGCCGACGCGGTCCCAGCCGAGGCCGCACCGCCGGAGCAGCTCGTCGGACCACGCGAGCAGGAGGTCGCCCAGCAGGATCGCGGCGGCGGCGCCGTACTGCGCCGGGTCGCCGCGCCACCCGTCGGCCCGGTGGCTCGCCTCGAATCCGCGGTGGGTGGAGGGTCGTCCGCGCCGGGTGTCCGAGGCGTCCATCAGGTCGTCGTGGGCCAGCGCGCTGGCGTGGAGCAGTTCGAGCGAGGCCGCGGCCCGCCGTACGGCGTCGGCCTCGGCGCCGGACGGGACGCCGGCCACGGCGGCGTAGCCCCAGAAGCAGAACGCGGCCCGGAACCGCTTGCCGCCCGAGACCACCGCGCGCGCCTCGCCGAGGAGCCGCGCCGCGTCCTCGCCGAGCGGTCCCAGCCGCTCGGCCTGCTGACCGAGGAACCGGTCGAGCGCGGCCTGGACGTCCTCGCGGAGAGCGGTCGGGTCCCACGCGTCCTCGGTCACAGCGGGGAGCCTAACCAGCGGACTTCCGCACCGGATCGGCGGAGTCTCCCTAGGATTGCCCCCATGTCCCACCCCAGCAGCCGCATCGGCGAGCGCATCCGCTCGGGCGAGCGCTCCTACTCCTTCGAGTTCTTCCCGCCGAAGGACGCCGCGGGTGAGGAGCAGCTCTGGACCGCGATCCGGGAGCTGGAGCCGTACGCTCCGACCTTCGTCTCGGTCACCTACGGAGCCGGCGGGACGACGCGCGACACGACGGTCGCCATCACCGGCCGGATCGCCCGCGAGACGACCCTGCTGCCGATGGCGCACCTCACCTGCGTCGGGCACACCGTGGAGGAGATCCAGAAGGTGCTCGGGGAGCTGCGCGAGGCCGGCGTGCGCAACGTGCTGGCCCTGCGCGGGGACCCGCCCGGCGGTCCGCACACCGAGTGGATCCCGACCGCAGGCGGCGTCGACCACGCCAGCGAGCTGGTCGCCCTCGTGCGTGACCACGACGACTTCTGCATCGGTGTCGCCGCCTTCCCCGAGGGGCACGTGGAGGCTCCCAGCCTCGACGACGACGTCAAGGTGATGGCGGCCAAGCAGGAGGCGGGCGCCGAGTTCGCCGTCACCGAGATGGTGCTGCGCGCCTCCGACTACTTCGGGCTCGTCGAGCGGTGCCGCGCCGCGGGCGTGGACATGCCGATCGTGCCGGGGATCATGCCGATCCTGAACCTGCGCTCGATGCACCGCATGGTCGAGCTCTCCGGCCGTGCCATGCCCGACGAGGTGCTCGCCCGGATCGAGCCGCTCGCCGACGACACGGCCGCGCTGCGGGCCGAGGGCATCCGGATCTCCACCGAGCTGTGCCGCGACCTGCTCGCCGGCGGCGCACCCGGCCTGCACTTCTACACGCTCAACCGGTCGAAGGCGACCCGCGAGATCTACGAGGCGCTCGGCCTGCCCCACTGAGGGCTCCGCCCGAGGATCTTCAGGCGGGCCCGATCACCTGGGTCACCAGCGCCGCCGACTGCGTCACGAACGGCACGCCCGCGCCGGGTGCGGCGTGCGCGCCGGCGACGTACACGCCGCCGACCGGAGTCGTCGGCCCCAGTCTCCGGCGCACCGTCCCGCGGCCCTGCCACAGCACGCCCATGGGGGAGCCGTGCCACTGCTCGACGAGCTGGCGGGGGGAGAGGTCGACGCGGGTGACCACGTGGTCGCGGACGTCGATCCCGTGGCGGGCGAGCGCGACGACCATGTCCTCGGCGATCTTGCCCCGCCCGTGGAGCGTCCAGCCCGGTAGCCCGTCGGGCCCGACGCCACCCGGCCGGACCGTCAGCAGCGGCTCGGCGTGGAACACCACGTCGTGGGTGAGGTCCGGGACGTCGCCGTCGAGCCCGAGGTGCGCGACGACGGGCGGGATTGCGGGCATGGTGCGCTCGACGTACGGCGCCAGCGCGGGGAGCCGGCGCGGGTCGACCGCCACGACCACGGCGTCGGCGTCGGCGTCGCCCTCCGCCGTCCGGACGGCCGCCACCCGCCCTGACCGGACGACGAGGTCGCGCACCTCCAGCCCGGTGCGGACGGTGACGCCGCGGGTCGCCAGCCGCGCCGTGAGCAGCTCGACCAGGCGGCGCATGCCGCCCGGCACCCGCCAGCCGCCGAAGCACTGCTCCAGATAGCTGGTGACGCCGACCCAGGCCGGCACGTTCCGCAGGTCGTGGCCCTCGGACACGGCCGCATGGCCGGCCACCAGGGCCAGCCGGTCGTCGCGGAAGTCGTGCCGCAGCCGGCGGTGCATCGTCTCGCGGAGGCCGAAGAGGGACGCCAGCTCCTGCGGCACGGCGGCCGGGGCGTGCGGGTCCCACGGGACCTCGACGTAGTGACGGCGCAGCACGTCCCACACCGGTCCGTAGAGGTCGACGTGCTGGGCCCACCTGTCGCCGAGACCCGCGTCGAGCTCGTCGAACGCCTCGATCTGGGCCGCGCGGGACCCGCCGGGCAGCGCGAGGGTGGTGCCGTCGGCGAAGCGGTGCTCGCGCAGCACGTCCAGCGGCTCCAGCTCGGCCCCCAGCTCGGTCTCCAGGGGGCGGCCGGTCTTGCGGAAGAGGTCGCGCAACGCTGCGGGCAGCAGGGTGGACGTCGGGCCGCCGTCCCACGTGTAGCCGTCCTGGTGCACCGGCGCCAGGGCGCCGCCGAGCCGTCCGGACGCCTCGAGCAGCGCGACCTCGTGGCGCTGCTTGGCGAGGCGCGCGGCGACCGCCATGCCACCGAGGCCCCCGCCGATGACGACGATGCGTGCCACGGCGCCTACTCGACGTCGATCGTGGTCGCGCCGGTGAGCGCGACCAGCTCGTCGTAGGAGGTGGCGAACACCGCGGCCGGGTGACCGGCCGCGGCCCACACCACGTCGTACTTCCGCAACCAGGTGTCGAGGTAGGTCGGGACCGGCGCGGGGTGTCCGATGGGGGAGACCCCGCCGATCGCCTGGCCGGTGTGCTCCTTGACGAACGCGGGCGTGGCGCGGCGCAGCTCGGGACCGCCGATCCGGCCGCGGACCAGGGCGGTGTCCACGCGGTGGGCGCCGGACGTCAGGATCAGCACCGGTGATCCGTCGGCGTCGAAGAGCAGGCTGTTGGCGATGGCCCCGACCTCGCAGCCCAGCGCCTCCGCGGCCAGTGCGGCGGTGTGCACCGAGTCGGGCAGAATGACGATCTCACCGGTTCCGCCCCGGCGGTGGTGCTCCTCGCGGAACCGGGTGATCGAGGGATGCTCCGACATGGGGGCGACCCTATCGAGGCAACTGGGAGGAACGATGACCAAGCGACCGCCGGCGGTGGAGATCGCGACCTGGCTGCTGTGGTTCCTGGTGGCTGCCGGGCTGGTGGTGTGCGTGCTCGTCGTGGTCTACCGCGACGACCTCGGCATGGTCTGGTCGCCGATGCAGGACGGCGACAGCACGGTGCAGCCGGTCGAGTTCGTGCCCGTGATCCTGGTGCTGTACGGCGTCACGGCCGTGCTCGCCGCCACGCTGATCCCGCTGTTCCGCCACGGGCACAACTGGGCGCGCCACTCGCTGGCCGCCATCGTGGTCGGGATCTTCCTCGTCACCGTGGCGACGGTCCGCACCGCGCCGCCGACCATGGTCAAGTGGTCGGCCATCGCCGCCGCCGTGGTCAGCGCGGTGACGCTGGTCTTCGTCTGGCATCCGCAGAGCCGCCACTTCGTCCGCGAGGCGGCCTATCCGCCCGAGGAGCGCGAGCGCCGCGCCGCCGACCGGGACGGCGCACGCGGCTCTTGAGCCCTGTCGGGGGAGGGGTGTACCTTCGGGAGTGTTCGAACACGTGTTCGAACGACTCTCCGGCGGAGGCGCACTCGACCCCCCGCCTCCGCCGGAGCCGCCCGCTCTGGAGGAGGACACCGTGGCTCAGCAGACCATCGACCCGTTCAGCCCGCACACGCTGCCGGCGACCACGCACAACTACCTGCTGCGCGCGGCCGAGTCGCTGAGCGAGGCGGTCGTCGCCCGTGACGTCGCGACCCGCTACGCCTGCGCCCACGTCGCGGCGCTGAGGGCGGCTGCGGCGCTGCTGGCCGCGCGCGCCCGCCCCGCGTCCGGTCGCCGGCGCCACCAGAAGAACGCCTGGGTGCTGCTCACCGAGGTCGCGCCCGAGATGGGGGAGTGGGCCACCTACTTTGCGGCGGGCGCGGCCAAGCGGGCCGCCGCCGAGGCGGGCTCCTCCCGCGCCGTCACCGAGCGCGAGGCCGACGACCTCGTGCGTGATGCCGATCGCTTCCTCGCGGTGGTCGAGCAGTCGCTTGGCCTGGCTCCGCACGCGCCGGTCGGCGACCAGCTCGCGGGCCGCGCCGCCGGATGAGGTGAGCGGCGGCGTGGCGCCGTCGGCGACGCACGCGCCGAGCGGGATCAGTAGGGTGACCGCATGGCTCGCGAGCAGCGCGGTTCGGTCCGGACCGCCGTCGTCTGGGACGCCCTCGAGGCCGCGCTCGCCGGGGACCCGCGCGACGTGGTCGACCTCGGCGGCGGCACCGGCGGGTTCGCCGTACGGCTGGCCGAGGCGGGGCACCGGGTCCGGGTCGTCGACCCGAGCCCCGACGCGCTCGCCGCGCTGGCGCGTCGCGCGCGCGAGGTGGACGTCGACGTCTCGGGCCTCCAGGGCGACGTCACCGACCTGGTCGACGTGGTGGGTGCCGCCACCGCCGACGTCGTCCTGTGCCACGGGGTGCTCGAGGTGGCCGATCCGGTGGTCGCCCTGCGGCACGTCGCCGAGGTCCTCCGGCCGGGTGGCACGCTCAGCCTCGTGGTCGGCCAGCGCCACGCCGCCGTGGTCGCCCGGGCGATGGCCGGTCACTTCCAGCAGGCGCGGGCGCTGCTCGACGACCAGGAGCCGGTCGACGCCCGCACCGGCCGCCGCTTCACCGCGGTCGAGATCATGTCGCTGCTCCGCGACGCCGACCTCGCCGTCACCACGGTCCACGGCGTGCGCGTGTTCACCGACCTCGTCCCGGCCGCGCTGGTGGATCTCGAGCCGGGGGCTGCCACGGCCCTGGTCGAGCTCGAGCGCGCGGTGGCGGAGCGGCCGGAGTACCTCCCCCTCGCCGCGCAGCTGCACCTGCTGGCCACGCGCGGCTGAGTCGCTCCCGGGAGCGGCGTGACGATGTCGCCGCGGTCGCCGCGGTCGCCGCGGTCGCCGCGGTCGCCGCGGCCGTCGCAGCCGCTGCGCTGCCCGATCCTGCACGTCGACATGGACGCGTTCTACGCCTCGGTGATGGTGCGCGACCGCCCCGAGCTGCACGACGTGCCGGTGGTGGTGGGCGGCGGGCACCGCGGCGTCGTGCTCTCGGCCAACTACCCCGCCCGCCGCTTCGGCATCCGCTCCGGCATGCCCGGCGTCGAGGCGCGCCGGCTGTGTCCGCAGGCGGTGACCATGCCACCGGACTTCGACCTGCTCACGCCGGTGTCGCGGGCGATCATGGAGACGTTCCGCGCCATCACCCCGATCGTGGAGGTCACCTCCCTCGATGAGGCGTTCCTGGACGTGCGTGGCGCGGTGCGCCTGTTCGGGCCGCCCGAGGCGATCGCCGCCCGCGTCCGCTCCCGGATCCGAGCCGAGCACGGCATCACCTGCTCGGTCGGCATCGCTGCGTCGGTGTCGGTCGCCAAGCTGGCCAGTCGGCAGGCGAAGCCCGACGGCGTGCGGATCATCCCTCCCGAGCGGTTCGTCGCCGAGGTGCACCCGCTCGACGTCGGCGATCTCTACGGCGTCGGTGCGGCCACGCGCGACCGCCTGCGCCGCCTGGGCCTGGTCACCGTCGGCGACGTCGCCGCGCTCCCGGTCGACCAGCTGCGCCGGCTGCTCGGCCCGCACCTCGGCTCCCACCTGCACGCGCTGGCGTGGGGAGCCGACCGCACGCGGCTCCGCCCGGGAGGCGCCGGCGTCTTCGGGTTCGGCGAGGGAGAGCCCGAGGGCAGCATGGGGGCCCAGCACACCCTCGCGGTCGACGTCCGCGACCGCGGTGCCCTCCGCCGGGAGCTGCTGCGGCTCAGCGCCCGGGTCACGAGCCGGCTGCGCGCGGCCGGCAAGGTCGGTCGCACCGTCGCGATCACCGTGCGGTTCGGCGACTTCAGCACCGTCCACCGGTCGCGGACGCTGGCGGAGCCGACCGACGTGTCCCAGGAGGTGTATGCCGTGGCCGTGGGGCTGCTCGACGTCCTGCTCGACGCCCTACGTCCTCGGCGCCCCGCGGTGCGGCTGGTCGGCGTGCGCGTCGAGGGCCTGCGGCGCAAACGGCCGGGGGACGGGCGGCAGCTCGCCCTCGGTGAGCGCGACCCCGGCTGGCCCGACGCCGACCGGGCGGTCGACCGGGCGACCAGCCGGTTCGGTCAGGCCGCCGTCCGCCGCGCCAGCCTGCTGCGGCGCTCCGCGCCCTGACCGGCGTCCGCCCCGCGGTCCACGAAGTGACGTGGACCGCACAATTTCGGGGGACGGCCTACCCCGCCGGCGAATGCCTGCCTACACTTGGAGGACCCATTGGCGGACTTCCGCCCTGGACGTGTCGGAGGGAACTGGTGCCACTCTCGGAAGAGGAGTTGCGACTGCTCGAGCAGATGGAGCGCGCCCTCAGCGAGGAGGACCCGAAGTTCGCCTCGACCCTGCGCGGCACCACGCTCCGGCAGGCGGCGCGGCGACGAGCACTCGTCGCGGGTCTGGTCTTCGCCATCGGCGTGACGGTGATGATGGCAGGTGCGATCAGCAGCTACTGGCCTGTCGGCGTCGCCGGCTTCGTGATCATGCTGCTGTCCGCCACGATGCTGCTCAGTGCGCTGCGCGGACAGCGCACCGGCACCGACCCGCGGATGGCCGCTCACCCCTCCGGGTTCGGCGTCGTCGACGGGGGCCGCAGCAGCTCTCGTGGCCGCGGGGGCCGCGCGCCGGTCCGGTCGTCCGGCTTCATGGACACGCTCCAGGCGCGCTGGCGCCGCCGCAAGGAGAGCGGCGGCTTCTAGCCCCCTCGGGCTGCTCTCACCGCCGGCGCCACAGCGACCTCGGCAACCACTCGGCTCGCTGTCGCGCCCGGGGGGCCACCCCGGCGGCGAGGGAGTCGATCACCGTGGCCGCGTCCGCCTGGAGGCCGGTGCGCTCCATCGTCGCCACCGCGCCCGGGCGGGCGTAGCGGGAGCGCTCGACCTGCGAGACGACGCGGTCGAGCGCGTCGGCCGCCTCGGGCGCCGCGCCCGGGCCGGTCGCCGGCCGCTCCACCGTCGGCGCGTCGGGGTCGGCGAGGTGGCCGGCCAGCGCCGATCCCACCTCGCGCGGAGACCGCCCATCCGGCCACGGCACGCCGAGGTCGACCGCGGTCGCGTGCAGCTCCGCCCACACCTCGTCGGGGCCGCCGTCGAGGCGGGTACGTCGCGCGCGGGCCCGGGCGGCGCGCGGGCCCAGGGCCAGCGCGGCCAGCAGGGCCAGCAGTGCTGCGGCGACGACAGCGGTGACCAACAGGCGGCTGCTGAGTCCGCTCTCGTCGCCGGCGGCCTCGCCCGCCGCGGCCTCCTGCTCCTCGGGAGGTGCGGTGGTGGGCCGGCCCGGCGCCACGGTGGTCGCGCCGGCACTGGCCGACGGCTGGCTGGTCGGCTGGTCGGGGAGGTCGACGCCTCGACCGGCGACCGGCACCCGGCTGTAGTCGGGCACGTTCTGGACGCGCCCGGCCGGCGTCGGCTCGAAGCGGACCCAGCCGGCGCCCGCGAAGTACAGCTCGGGCCACGCGTGCAGGTCGTGGCTGCTGTACTCCCACGTCCCGTCGCCGAGTCGGTCCGGCTGCAGAAACCCCACGGCCACCCGGGCGGGGATGCCCAGCAGCCGGGCCATCACAGCCATGGCCGACGCGTACTGCTCGCAGTAGCCGACCCGACCCTGCGCGGAGAGGAACGTCGCCAGGGTCTCGTTGCCGGTGCCCTCCGGGGCGCGGCGCAGGTCGTAGGTGAAGCCGCCGTCGCGCCGGAACCAGCGCTGGAGCAGGAGTGCGCGCTCGTAGTCGTTGGTGGCCGGGGCGGTGACGCTGTCGGCGAGGTCCTGGGCGATGGCCGGCACGTCCGGAGTCACCTCGAGCGCCTCGCGGCCCACCGCGCCCGTCGTCGCGTCGCGGAAGTGCTTGCCGTTGGTGCCGTAGTCCAGCGCGACGCCGCGCATCTGGTAGCTCAGCCCGCGGGTGTCGAGGTCGTCGTCGGCCGCGAGGAAGTCCATGGTGGCGGGATCGAACCGCCAGTCGCCCTCGGCCTCCACCGCCGCCGCGGGGAACTGGGTGGGCAGCCACGTCGAGTCGAACTGGTCGGTCACCTCGACGTCGTAGGAGAACTCCCGCCGCGGGATCTCGGGGGAGAGCCCGACCGGGTCGGGCAGGCGGCCGTCGGCGCGGTTGTCGCTCGCGACGTCGCGGTCGCCGCTGCTCCACTCGTCGCCCGTGTAGCGGTTGAGGACCGAGACCCGCAGGTACTGGGGCGCCGGGTCGTCGGTGCGGATCCGGATGAGGGGGATGTCGGCGTCGCGCTGGAGGTCGCGGCGCATGTCGGCGATGGGCTTGCGGATCCGGATGTCGCCGCCGCCGGATCCCGCGCCCATGTCGAACAGGTCGACGTCGAGGACGGGGATGAACGCCGGCACCACGAGTGCGAGTGCGGTCGCGGTCACGCCGATCCGGCCGACTCCGGCTCGGACGGCGTCGCGCACCGGGTTGCCGTCGTGCCAGGCCGCGCCGTCGGCGGGTCCGACCGGACGCCCCCACTGCAGCAGCTGCTCGCGGGCGTCGAGGTGGAGCATCGCCAAGAACCCGACGGCGGCCACCAGGAAGCTGCCCCAGCCAGGCCCCTCCTCCAGCAGGCCGCTCGGCACGGAGTAGACGGCGAGCAGGGCCAGGCCGGCACCCGGCACCTGCCGGAAGGTGCAGGCGACCAGGTCGACGACCAGTGCGAAGACCGCCCCGCCGACCAGCAGCAGCGGCCACACCGGGGGAGCGTCCGCCTGGATCGGTGCGGCGTAGAGCCGAGCCGACTCGACGGAGGCGCGCAGCGCCTCGGTCAGCTCCGCCGCGCCGGGGCCGACGGGCAGGGGGGACCCGGTCACCTGGTAGGTGACGAGCGCGGACGTCAGCGCCACCTGGACGGCCACAGTCACCAGTCGCGGCGTGCCTGCCGACCGCAGCAGCGCACCCGAGACGGCGACGAGGAGGACGACGAGGATCAGCGGCGCGAGGTAGTCCGACGCCCCGACGAGGAAGCCGCGCCAGGAGGTCAGGGCGGCCCAGGTGGTGGCAGCGGCCACGAGGCCCAGCGCCAGGCTCCGGCCCACCGGAGTACGGCGTCGACTCATCGTGACCCCCCGCTCCGTGCCGGCGCGCTGCCGAGCTCGCGCCAGGCGCTGTCCAGGCGGTCGCGAGGGCCGACCGCCGCGGCGCGCCACGCGAGCGACACCAGCGGCGCCGCGATCGCCGTCGGGTCGGCGCTCCTGCGCTGCGATGTCCAACCGTCGACGTCGAGAACGACGGCCAGGGCCACGCCCGCGTCGTGGCGGATCCGCCGGAGAGCGGTGCTGTCGCCACGCACCTCGCCGCCCAGCACCGCGACCACGACGCCACCACGCGCCTGCTCGCCGGACCACGACACGTCGAGCGAGGGCTGGCCCGTGGTGGCGAGCATGGCGAGGTGCTCCAGCGACTGTTCGGCACCCTCGGGCCCGGTCGCGGTGGCGGTTACCAGCCGGACGGTGTAGCCGTGCTGCTCGAGGTGGACCACGATCGAGGCCGCGGCCACGACGGCCGCCTCGAAGCTGGAGGCGAGTCCCTGCCCGCGGTGCGCCAGCACGCGGTTGTCGATCAGCACCGTGGCCCGCGCCTCCCACGGCTGCTCCTCCCGGCGGACCATGAGGTCGCCCATCCGGGCGGAGCTGCGCCAGTGCACGCGCCGCAGGTCGTCGCCGCGTCGGTACTCACGCACGCTGACGTCCTCCGCGGACCCGGCGGCGAACCCCTGCGGCCGGTGCTCGCCCGACCCCTGCCAGCCGCCGGCCAGCGGGATCGACGGCAGTGGCAGCACCCGAGGTGTCACGGTGAGCTCCGCGGTCCCGGGCAGCACGCGGCGGAGCTCGACCAGGCCGAACGGGTCGGCCACCCGGAGCGCGAGCGGGCCGACGACGTACCGGCCGCGGACGTCGGAGCGCACCGCGTAGCTCACGGTGCGCTCCCACTCCCGGCCGAGGCCCTGGAGCACGAACCGGGGACGGGAGCCCAGGGCGTAGGGGAGGGCGTCCTCCACCAGGAGCGCGCCATCGGGTCGGCGCCGGTCGCTGCGCACGCGAAGCTCGACCTCGGCGGGCTCGCCGGCGCGCACCAGCCGCGGCCGGACCTGCCGCTCCGCCGAGGGATCGTGCCGGCGCAGCGCGACCACCACGACGGCGATCAGCGGCAGGGTCAGGACCAGGACGCCGATCCGGCTCAGTGCGGGCTGCCCGAAGAGCACGGCGCACAGGATCGCGGTGAGGCCTGCGGCGAGGAAGGCGCGACCGCGGAGGGTCAGGGAGGAGAGGCCGGTGCGCATGGCGCTACGCGCGCGGGTCGGGCACCGGGACCCGGGCCGCGATGCCCTCGAGGATGGCGGCGACGCCGCGCCCGCCTACGGCAGCCTCGGAGCTCGGCAGCAGCCGGTGGGCGAGCACCGGCTGGACGAGCGCCCGCAGGTCGTCGGGCAGGACGTAGTCGCGACGGTGCAGGGCGGCCCGGGCCTTGGCGGCCCGGACCAGGTGGAGGGTGGCGCGCGGCGACGCCCCCAGCAGCAGCTCGGGGTTGTCCCGGGTCGCGGAGGTGAGGGCGACGGCGTAGCGCTGGACGCTCTCGGAGACGTGCACCTGGCCGACGATGGCGCACAGCTTGCGGATCTCCGCGCCGTCGGTGACCGGCTCCAGGTCGTCGAGCGGGTTCAGCTCGCCGTGGCTCGCGAGCATGGCGATCTCGGCGGCGGGCACCGGGTAGCCGACGGAGACCCGTGCCAGGAACCGGTCGCGCTGCGCCTCCGGCAGGGGATAGGTGCCCTCCATCTCCACCGGGTTCTGGGTCGCGATCACCATGAACGGCGTCTCGAGCTGGTAGGTGACGTTGTCGACGGTCACCTGTCGTTCGGCCATGCACTCCAGCAGCGCGGACTGGGTCTTGGGCGAGGCGCGGTTGATCTCGTCGCCGATCACGATGTTGGCGAAGACGCCGCCCGGCCGGAACTCGAACTC
Organism: Nocardioides proteolyticus; assembly: GCF_051280635.3. Taxonomy (NCBI): domain Bacteria; kingdom Bacillati; phylum Actinomycetota; class Actinomycetes; order Propionibacteriales; family Nocardioidaceae; genus Nocardioides; species Nocardioides proteolyticus. The sequence continues at coordinate 92,013 of NZ_JBNBPO030000006.1, forward strand.
GCGGGTCGACTGGTTGTAGACCGACACGCCGGTGATGTCCGAGGGCAGCAGGTCGGGCGTGAACTGGATGCGGCGGACGGTCGAGTCGATGCTGCGCGCCAGCGCCTTGCTCAGCATGGTCTTGCCGACGCCGGGCACGTCCTCGAGGAGGAGGTGGCCCTCGGCGAGGAGGACGACCACCGAGGCGAAGACCACGTCGCTCTTGCCCTCGATCACCTTCTCGATGTTGGCCCGGATCCGGCCGGCCACCCGGGCCACGGTGTCGACGTCGGCGGAGCCGGCAGCGGAGGGGACGGCGGCTGGCGCGGCGGTGCGACGCAGGGTCTGGTCGCCCGCGGGGCCCGGCTGCCCGGTGGTCGGCGGCTCCACGTCTGTTCTCCTCCGCGGTCGTGCTGGTCGCTCGGTGGAGAGCCTACGGCTCGGATGGGCACGCCGGGTGTGCCGAGCGCCGATTCCCCACCGGCGCTCCACCTCTCCCTCCACTCCGCTCCACCGGCCCCGCCGTCGACCGGCTGCGGGTCCCCACCTGGCTCCCCGCGTGCCGCTGACCTGCGGGTTCGCGACATCGCTCCGGACGCGTCCGACCGTTCCGGGGAGGTCGCGGCCCTGTTCCGACACCGGCCCGGACCGCCCGGTCCGAGCGCGAATCGCGCCGTTCGGTGGTTGACGGTGGTGGAAAGTGGAGTACTGTGGGGGAAAGTGGAGGAAGACGGAGGTGCCCGATGCTCTTCATGGGCACCTACACCCCCAAGCTCGACGAGAAGGGGCGCGTCTTCCTCCCGGCGAAGTTCAGGGACCGGTTGGCGGAGGGGCTCGTGGTCACACAGGGACAGGACAAGTGCCTCGTCGTGTGGCCGACCGACGTCTTCGCGGAGGAGGCCGAGCGCGCTGCCGCGCGGCCGATGACCAACCGCGCCGCCCGGCGCTACGCCCGCGTGCTCTTCGCCGGGGGTGACGAGAGCCGGCCCGACAAGCAGGGGCGGGTCGGGATCCCCGCGCACCTGAGGGAGTACGCCGGCCTCGAGCGCGACGTGGTCGTGATCGGGGTCCGGGACCGGCTCGAGATCTGGAACCCCCAGGCCTGGGCCGAGTTCCAGGCGGAGGCGCTGGAGGAGTTCGCCGACCTCGACGAGGACGACGACGAGTAGCCGACGAACAGCAGCACCTGACAACTCAACAGCGGATCCGCAGGACGAGGTCTCAGCCCGCTCCCGCTCCCGGCACCACCGACGCCGCACCCACCTGGGGCACCTTCCCCGGCACCAGGCGGGCACGGCTCGGCGGTCACCCGCCATCTGGGGCACTTCCCCGGCACCAGACGGCACCCGAACACGCACGGCACCGGGAGCGGGCAGGGACCTGGCTCTGCGGATCCGCGTCCACAGTCCAGGGTCACCGGGTCGGGTGACCGAGCAGTAGGGGTCGAACGATGAGCGTCACGCGCACGCACCCGCCGGAGCTGTCCGGCGGCCGCACCGCCGGGCCACGGCCGCGGGTGCGCGAGCAGGCGCGCGACGCGGTCGTGCTGATGGCCTTCTCCGCGGCGGTCTCGCTCGGCTGTGCCCTCCTCCTCCTGGTCTCCACCGGCGCGGGTCGCTGAGGCCGCGATGACCACGCCGCGTCACGTCCCCGTCCTCCTCGACCGGGTCGTCGCCCTCCTCGAGCCCGCGCTGGACCGCGAGGGCGCCGTCCTCGTCGACGCCACCCTCGGCCTCGGCGGGCACAGCGACGCGGTCCTCTCCCGCTGCTCGCTCGCTCGGGTGATCGGCATCGACCGGGACCCGCAGGCGCTGGCGATGAGCCGCGAGCGGCTCGCGCCGTACGGCGAGCGGTTCACCGGCGTGCACGCCGTCTACGACGAGATCCCGGACGTCCTGGCCGACCTCGGCCTGCGGGAGGTCGACGGCGTGCTGTTCGACCTCGGCGTCTCCTCGATGCAGCTCGACCTGCCCGAGCGCGGCTTCGCCTACGCCGTCGACGCCCCGCTGGACATGCGGATGGACGGGACGACCGGTCCGACGGCCGCCGACGTGCTCAACACCTACAGCGCGGCCGAGCTCACCCGGGTGCTGCGCGACTACGGCGAGGAGCGGATGGCGAGGCGGATCGCCGACGCCGTCGTCCGCGAGCGCGCGAAGGAGCCGTTCACCACCTCGGGCCGCCTCGTGGCCCTGCTGTACGACGCCATCCCGGCTCCCGCGCGTCGTACCGGCGGCCACCCGGCGAAGCGGACCTTCCAGGCGCTCCGGATGGAGGTCAACGACGAGCTGCGGGTGCTCGAGCGCGCCGTGCCGGCCGCGGTCGAGGCGCTCGGGGTCGGGGGACGGGTGGTCGTGGAGTCCTACCACTCGCTCGAGGACCGGCTCGTGAAGAGGGTCTTCGCCGACGCCACCCGCTCCACGGTGCCGGTCGACCTGCCGTTCGTGCCGGAGGGCTCCGAGCCGGCCTTCCGGCTGGTCACCCGGGGCGCCGAGCAGGCGTCGTCGGAGGAGATCGAGCAGAACCCGCGAGCGGCCTCGGTCCGCCTGCGCGCCATCGAGCGCACCCGCCCACGCAGGTCGTCCGGCAAAGGAGCCGCATAGCCATGAGCACCTCACCACGTAGCCGGGACCACCACTCATGAGCAGCACCGCGCCGCAGGCCCGGGGCCGGCTGCCCCAGGTGGCGCCCCGGCTGGCGCAGGCCGCCCTGCAGCGGGCACGGCTCACGGTCGTGCCCCGCCGGCGCACGCGGGCGCCGCGGGTGCCGTTCGTGACCTTCGTCAGCGTCATCCTGCTGGGTGGGGTGGTCGGCCTGCTGCTGTTCAACACCTCGATGCAGCAGGCGTCCTTCCGGGCCACCGCGCTGGAGCAGCAGGCCACCGACCTCGGCGCGCAGCAGGAGGCGCTGAAGATGCAGATCCAGGAGCTGCGCCAGCCGCAGCGGATCGCCCGGGAGGCCCAGCGGCTGGGCATGGTCATCCCCTCGACCCCCGCCGGGGTGCTGCACCTGGGCACCGGCCGGATCGAGGGCCGCCCGACGCCCGCGTCGGCGGCGGACAGCATCCCGCTGGGCATGCCCGGCCCCCGCAGGCCGGCGGCGCTGGACCCCGAGCCGGTCCGGGTGACCGCGAAGTCGAAGCCCGCCGCCAGGTCCGAGCCCGGGCGCGACGGCGCGCCCCGACGGAATCGGTGACCCGGCCGCCTAGGTTTTGTGGAGCCCGGGCACGAAGCACACAGCGAGCAGGACGAGAGCGTTGAGCCGACCGATCACCACCCGCCGCCTCCGGCGCATCCCGTCGCGCCAGGCGGGCCGGGGCCGACGCGGCTCGCCGCACCGGCGGATGCAGATCGGGTTCCTGCTCATCGCGATGGTGCTGTCCGTCTTCGCGGCCCGGCTCGTCCAGCTCCAGGGCGTCGACCCGAAGGCCTATGCCCAGATGGCGGCCCAGGAGGGGTCGGAGGAGGTCGCTCTGCCGGCGACGCGCGGCGAGATCCTCGACCGCAACGGCGAGGCCCTCGCCGAGTCGGTCGACGGGCGGATGGTGGTCGCGGACCCCGCGGTCACGGCGAAGGTCGCTCCCGAGCTCGCCACCTTCCTCAGCGACCGCCTGGGGGTGGACTACTTCGAGACGCTCGAGCGGCTCCGGGTGGAGGGCAGCCGGTTCCAGTACGTCGCCCGGCAGGTGCCGGCCAGCAGGGCCGAGAAGGTCGTCGCCGACGCCGCCGAGCGGTTCCGCGACGACAAGGGGCGGCCGTTCGCGGGACTGTTCACCGAGCGGGACCCGCTGCGGATCTATCCCAACCGCGACGTGGCAGCCAACCTCGTCGGCTTCCTCGGGACTCCCCGCGACGACGGCTCGGCCCAAGCCCTCGCCGGTCTGGAGGACTCCTTCGACACCTATCTCTCCGGCAAGGACGGGAAGGCGCGCTACGAGGTGGGGGCGGGCAACCGGATCCCGCTCGGCGACAACACCGTGACGCCCGCCGTCGACGGCAAGGACCTCCGCACGACCATTGACCGCGACCTGCAGTGGTACACCCAGCGCGTCCTCCAGCAGACCGTCCAGCGCTCGGGTGGCGAGTCGGGCATCGCGGTGGTCATGGACAGCCGCACCGGCCAGCTGCTCGCGCTCGCCGACTACCCGACGTACGACGCCGCCGACCCCTACGAGTACGGCGAGCACCTGTACAAGTCCTCCGCGCTCACCGACGTCTACGAGCCCGGCTCGGTGGAGAAGGTGCTGACCATCGGCTCGCTGGTCGACGCCGGGCTGGCCTTCAAGGAGCAGAAGTTCCGCGTCCCCGGCAAGCTGCACCGGCAGGACCGGCCGATCGGCGACTACTGGGACCACGGGATGCTGCGGCTGACCCTGGCCGGCGTTCTCGCCAAGTCCTCCAACGTCGGCACGGTGCTGGCCGCCGACCAGTTCGCGCGCGGTCAGCTCCGCAGGTACCTCACCCGCTTCGGCCTCGGTCAGCGCACCGGCATCGGGCTCGGCGGCGAGACCAAGGGCATCGTGCCGAGCGGCCCGGCCTGGACCTCGCAGGTCGGCGACCGCATCGCCTTCGGCCAGTCGCTGTCGGTCAACGCCGTGCAGATGGTCGCCGCGGTCAACACGATCGCCAACGGCGGGGTGCGGATCGACCCGAGCCTGGTGCAGGGCACGGCCACCACCGACGAGGGCGAGGCCGTCGGCAGCGGGTCGGCGACCAGCCGCCGGGTGATCAGCGAGAAGGCCGCCCACGAGACGATGCTGATGATGGAGCGCGTGATCGACCCCGAGGCAGGCGTCGCCCCGCGGGCAGCCGTCCCGGGTTACCGCGTCGCGGGCAAGACCGGGACCGCGCAGCGGGTCGGTGAGGAGTGCGGCTGCTACGACGGCACCACCTCGGTGTCGTTCGCGGGCTTCGCGCCCGCCGACGACCCCAGGTTCACCGTCTACGTCGTGGTGCACGCCCCGCGCAAGGGCAGCGGCGGAGGCAGCGTCGCCGGACCGGCGTTCGCCAAGCTGATGAGCTACACGCTCCGGCGGTACGGCGTGCCGCCCACCGGTGGGCGCCCGAACCAGACGCCGGTCGAGTGGTGAGGGGCGCGTGGTGACGGACCGGCCCGCCACCCGCCCAGCGCGCCCGCCCCTGACGCCGCTGCGGGAGCTCGCGCGCCGGCTGGGCACCACGGCGCGGGGGGAGGCCGAGATCTCCGGGGTCACGCTGGACTCGCGCACCGTCCGGCCCGGGGACCTGTACGCCGCGCTCCCCGGGTCCCGCGCGCACGGCGCCACCTTCACCGCCCAGGCCGCGGAGGCCGGGGCGGTCGCCGTGCTGACCGACGACGAGGGCGCGGCGCTCGCCGAGCCCGCCGGCCTCCCGGTCCTGGTGGTGGACCGGCCCCGGGCCGTCCTCGGCGCCGTCGCGGCCGCCGTCTACGGCCAGCCGGCCGAGGCGCTCCGCACGATCGGCGTCACCGGCACCCAGGGCAAGACGACGGTCACCCGCCTGCTCGACAGCGGTCTGCTCGCAGCGGGCGTGCGCAGCGCCGCGATCGGGACCGTCGGCACCCGGATCGCCGGGGAGGACCTCCCGACCGCGCTCACCACGCCGGAGGCGCCCGACCTCCACGGGCTGTTCGCACGGATGCGCGAGCTCGGCGTCGCCGCCTGCGCGATGGAGGTGTCCAGCCACGCGCTGGTGATGGGCCGGGTCGACGGGGTGGTGTTCGACGTGGCGGTCTTCACGAACCTGGGTCGCGACCACCTCGACTTCCACAGCGACGTCGAGGACTACTTCCGGGCGAAGGCGACGCTGTTCACGCCGGAGCACGCCCGGACGGGCCTGGTCTGCGTGGACGACGAGCACGGCCGGCGGCTGGCCGCCGAGGCGCCCGTGCCGGTCCGCACCTACGCGGCGGCGGCCGGCGCCGACGCCGACTGGCGGGTGGCCGACGTGGAGCTCGGGCCGGCCGGGTCGCGGTTCACCGTGCTGGGGCCGGCGGGCGTGACGGTGGCGGGCGCCGTACCGCTGCCGGGGCGGTTCAACGTCGCCAACGCCCTGGCGGCGATCGCCGCCGCGGCCGAGGCGGGCTTCGACGCGCAGGCCGTGGCCGACGGGATCGCCGGTTCCGCGGGCGTACCCGGCCGGCTGGAGCGGGTGGACGCCGGGCAGGACTTCACCGTGGTCGTCGACTACGCGCACAAGCCGGACGCGGTCGACGCCGTGCTGCGCACCCTGCGGCCCGTCACCGAGGGGCGGCTCGTGGTCGTGATCGGCGCCGGAGGCGACCGCGACCGGGGCAAGCGGCCGGTGATGGGACGGATCGCGGCGTCGCTGGCCGACCTGGTGATCGTCACCGACGACAACCCGCGCACCGAGGACCCCGGCGCCATCCGGGCCGAGGTGCTCGCCGGCGCACGCGAGGCCGGCGGCGCGGACGTCCTGGAGGTCGGTGACCGGCGCGCCGCCATCGCGCGGGCCCTCGCCGGCGCCTCGGCGGGTGACGTCGTGATCGTCGCCGGCAAGGGTCACGAGACCGGTCAGGAGGTCGCCGGAGTGGTGCACCCCTTCGACGACCGCGCCGTGGTCCGCGAGATCCTGGACGACGTGATGGGGGGTGACCGATGATCCCGCTGCGGCTCTCCGAGATCGCGGCCGTCACCGGCGGGCAGCTGGTCGGCGACGACGTCCTGGTCTCCGGACCGGCGTACGTCGACAGCCGCTCGCCGGTCGCCGACGGGCTGTTCGTCGCCGTGGTGGGGGAGCGCGTGGACGGTCACGACTACGCCGCGGGCTCCCACGCGGTGCTGGGCAGCCGCCCGACGGCGGCGCCGACCGTCGTCGTCCCCGACCCGGTCGCCGCGCTCGGGCTGCTCGCCCGCCACGTCGCCGACCGGCTCGACGCGACGGTGCTGGCACTGACCGGCTCGCAGGGCAAGACCGGCACCAAGGACTACCTGGCGTCGGTGCTTCGCACGCTGGCGGGCGACGGGCGCGTGGTGGCGACGACCGCCAACAACAACAACGAGATCGGCGTGCCGCTGACGGTGCTCCGGGCCGATCCGGCCACCAGCCACCTCGTCGTGGAGATGGGCGCGCGCGGGATCGGCCACATCGGCCACCTGTGCTCCGTGGCCCCGCCCCGCGTGGCGGCCGTGCTCAACGTCGGCAGCGCGCACGTCGGGGAGTTCGGGGGCCGCGACGCGATCGCCCGCGCCAAGGGCGAGATCGTCGCCGCGCTGCCCGCCGACGGGGTGGCCGTGCTCAACGCCGACGACCCGCTGGTCTCCGCGATGGCCGAGCGCACCTCGGCCCGTGTGCTGACCTTCGGCACCGCCGGCGACGTCCGGTGGCGCGGCGTCGCCCTGGACCCGTTGGGCCGGCCGTCCTTCGAGCTGGGTCACGACGGCGACTGGCATGCGGTGTCGCTCACCCAGACCGGTCCGCACCAGGTCCTCAACGCCGCCGCGGCGGCTGCGATGGCGATCGCCGTCGGGCTGCCGCCCGCCGACGTCGCCACGGCGCTGTCGTCGGCCGAGGCCGCCTCCCCGTGGCGGATGGAGCTCACCGAGCGCGCCGACGGGCTGGTGGTGGTCAACGACGCCTACAACGCCAACCCGGAGTCGATGCGGGCGGCGCTGGAGGCGCTGGTCGCGATCGGCCGCGGCGACCGCCGCCGACGTCGTACCGTCGCCGTGCTGGGGGAGATGCGCGAGCTGGGTGACGAGCACGACGCCGGTCACCGCTCCGTCGGCCGGGCGGCCGCCGAGCTCGGTGTCGACGTGGTGGTCGTGGTGGGGGAGCAGGCGCGCGGCATTGCCGAGGGCGCCGAGGAGGCCGACGCGACCGCAGGAGGATCCGCGGAGATCGTCGTCACGGCGGGCCGGGACGAGGCCGCTCGGTGGGTGCGGCAGAATGCCGGTGCGGAGGACGTCGTCCTCGTCAAGGCGTCGCGCGGCGCCGCCTTGGAGCTGGTGGCAGCGCAGATCCTGGAGGATTTCACGCAGTGAGAGCGATCCTGCTCGGCGGAGGCATCGCTCTGCTGATCTCGCTGCTGGGCACCCGTGTCGTCATCCGGTGGTTCACCCAGTGGGGCTACGGCCAGGAGATCCGCGACGACGGGCCGACGAGCCACCACACCAAGCGCGGCACGCCCACCATGGGTGGCGTCGTCATCATCCTCGCGGCGGTCGTGGGCTACTTCGGGGCCAAGCTGATCACCTGGACCCACCCCAGCGCCTCGGCCCTGCTGCTCCTCTTCCTGTTCGTCGGGATGGGGATGGTGGGGTTCCTCGACGACTTCATCAAGATCTCCAAGCAACGCAGCCTCGGGCTCCGGAGCAAGGCGAAGATGGCCGGCCAGACCGTCATCGCGCTCGTGTTCGGGGGCCTCGCGCTCTCGCCCTGGCTGGCCGACGAGAACGGCCGGACGCCGGCGAGCGAGAAGATCTCGTTCCTGCGCGAGATCGACTGGCTGGTCCTGCCGACCGTGCTCGCCCTGCTGCTGATCTGGCTCTTCGTCGCGGGGTTCTCCAACGCGGTGAACCTCACCGACGGGCTCGACGGCCTCGCCGCGGGGGCGTCGGTGATGGTCTTCGGCGCCTACATGCTGGTCAACATCTGGCAGAACAACCAGTACTGCCAGGACGAGCCCACCGCGAGCTGCTACAACGTCCGCGACCCCCTCGACCTCGCCATCATCGCCGCCGCGATCACCGGGGCCTGCTTCGGGTTCCTGTGGTGGAACGCGTCACCCGCACGGATCTTCATGGGCGACACCGGCTCGCTGTCGCTGGGCAGTGCGCTGGCCGGCTTCGCGATCCTCACCCGCACCGAGCTGCTGCTGGTGGTCCTCGGTGGCCTGTTCGTCCTCGAGACCCTGTCCGTCATGCTGCAGGTCGGCTACTTCAAGGTCACCAAGGGCAAGCGGATCTTCCGGATGGCGCCGATCCACCACCACTTCGAGATGCTGGGCTGGGAGCAGGTCACCGTGGTGATCCGGTTCTGGATCATCACCGGGCTCTGCGTCGCCACCGGCCTGGGCATCTTCTACGCCGAGTGGGTGTCCCGGCTGTGAGCGTGCCCCGATGAGCCGGCCCGATCCGGCGGCTCTGGGCCGCCGGGACTCGTGGGAGGGCGTCCGCGCGGTCGTGGCCGGCTTCGGCACCAGCGGGGCCGCGGCGGTCGACAATCTCCTGCACCTCGGCGCCGACGTGCACGCGGTCGCCGAGGGTGCCGACCCGCGGGTCCTCGAGCGCGCAGAGCTTCTCGAGGTGCTCGGCGCCCGCATCGACATCCACCCGGGCGCCACCGCGGACCTGCCCGACCGCGCCGACCTGCTCGTGGTCTCGCCCGGGTTCCGGCCGGACGCACCGATCCTCGTCGCCGCGCGGGAGCGAGGCGTCCCGGTCTGGGGGGAGGTCGAGCTCGCCTGGAGACTGCGCGACCCCGACCGCCCGGCGCCCTGGCTGTGCGTGACCGGCACCAACGGCAAGACGACGACCGTCCAGATGCTCGACGCCATCCTGCGCCAGGCGGGGCTGCGGAGTGTGGCCGCCGGCAACGTCGGGCTGCCCATCACCGAGGCGGTGATGGATCCCGAGCCGTACGACGTGATCGCGGTGGAGCTGTCGAGCTTCCAGCTCCACTACACCGACTCGATGGCCGCGGAGAGCGCCGCGGTGCTCAACGTCGCCGAGGATCACCTGGACTGGTACCCCTCGATGGACGACTACGCCCGTGACAAGGGCCGGATCTACCAGCGGGTCGAGCGGGCGTGCGTCTACAACGCAGCCGACCCCGTCACCGAGCAGCTGGTGCGCGACGCCGACGTGGTGGAGGGCGCCCGCGCGATCGGCGTCACGCTCGGGGTCCCCGGCGTGGGGATGCTCGGAGTGGTCGACGAGTACCTCGTCGACCGTGCGTTCATCGAGGAGCGGCACACCAGCGCCGCCGAGCTGTGCACCGTCGGCGACCTCGCATCCGGCGCGCCGCACTTCGTCGCCAACGCGCTCGCGGCGGCCGCGCTCGCGCGTGCCCACGGCGTCAGCCAGGCCGCGGTGCGCGACGGGCTCCGTGCGTTCCGGCCCGACGGTCACCGCATCGCCGTCGTCGGCGAGCACGCCGGCGTCACCTGGGTCGACGACTCCAAGGCCACCAACCCCCACGCCGCCGCCTCCTCGCTCGCGGCCTACGAGCCGGTGGTCTGGGTCGCCGGCGGGCTCGCGAAGGGCGCCAGCTTCGACGGGCTGGTGCAGCAGGTGGGATCCCGGATCCGCGCCGCCGTGCTGATCGGTCGCGACCGCCGGGTCATCGCCGAGGCGCTTTCGCGACACGCACCGGATGTGCCGGTGATCGAGGTGACGCCCGGCGAGACTGGTGCGGTAGACGGGAGCGACCTGATGAGGCGCGTCGTCGCCGCAGCCGCCGGAGCCGCCCGCCCGGGCGACACCGTGCTGCTGGCGCCGGGCTGCGCGTCGATGGACCAGTTCTCCGACTACGCCGCCCGGGGCGACGCGTTCGCCGCCGCCGTGCGGGAAGCGATCGCGCAGCAGTAGCCGGCACCGACGGAGGAGGGGTCGCCATCACCACCGCGAACCCCGAGCACACCAGGCTCCGCGTCGGCCGGCCCCCCCGGGGTGCCCGCTCCGGCCGTCCCGGCTGGGTCTCCGCACTGCGGGTCGCCCTCGACCGGCCCCTGACGACCTACTACCTGCTGCTCGGGGCGACCGCGCTGCTGCTGACCCTGGGCCTGATCATGGTGCTGAGCGCCTCGAGCGTCTACGCCTACCGCGAGACCGGCGACTCCTACGCCGTCGTACGACGCCAGCTGATGTGGGTAGCCCTCGGCATTCCCTGCGCGTGGATCGCCTCCCGGGTCAGCGTCCGCTGGGTGCGCGGCCTGGCCTACCCGGCGTTCTCGGTCTCGCTGCTCCTGCTCGCGCTCACCGCCGTGATTGGGGTGGAGGCCAACGGCAACACCAACTGGCTGGCGCTCGGCCCGGTCCAGATCCAGCCGTCGGAGATCGCGAAGCTCTCGCTCGTGATCTGGGCGGGGCACATCTACGCCAACAAGGAGCGCCGGCTCGGCAGCCTGCACCAGATGCTGGTGCCGGTGGTGCCGGGGATGGCGCTGGCCACCACGCTCGTCGTCGTCGGTCGCGACCTCGGCACGGCGCTGGTCTTCTTCGCGATCCTGATCGCGATGCTGTGGGTGGTCGGCGCGCCCACCCGGCTGTTCGTGCTCGCCCTGATGGCGGTCAGCGCGCTGGCGCTGGGGCTGGCGGCCACGGACACCGAGCGGCTGGCCCGGATCGCCACGTTCGCCGACCCGTTCAAGGACTACCACGGCACCGGCTGGCAGCCGGCGCACGGCCTCTACGCCATGTCCAGCGGGGGCATCTTCGGCGAGGGCATCGGTGCGAGCCAGCAGAAGTGGGGCCAGCTGCCGGAGGCCCACACCGACTTCATCTTCGCCGTGCTCGGCGAGGAGCTCGGGCTGGTCGGCACGCTGCTCGTCGTCGGGCTGTTCCTGGTCATCGCCTACGCCGGCCTGCGGGTGGCCCGCGAGAGCCGCGACCCGTTCATCCGCTACTGCTCCTTCGGCGTCGTGGTCTGGCTGCTGGGGCAGATGATGATCAACGTGGGCATGGTGCTGGCGCTGCTCCCGGTGATCGGGATCCCGCTGCCGCTGGTCTCCTACGGCGGCTCGAGCCTGCTGCCCACCCTGGCCGCCCTGGGGCTCGTCATCGGCTTCGCGCGACGCGAGCCGGCGGCAGCGCGGGCGCTCGCGCAGCGCCGGCGTGCCCGGTCGGCCGGCCTGTCGGCCCGTCGATAGCCTTCATCCAATGCGAGTCTTGTTGGCCGGTGGAGGCACCGCGGGGCACACCTCGCCGCTGCTCGCCACCGCAGACGCCCTCCGCCGCCTCGACCCCGGCGTCGAGATCACCTGCCTCGGCACGCCGCGCGGTCTGGAGAACACGGTGGTCCCGGCCGCGGGCTACCCGCTGCGGCTGGTCCCGCCCGTGCCGCTGCCGCGCAAGCCGGGCAAGGACCTGGCGCTCGTGCCGGCGCGCCTCCGGTCCGCGGTGCGGGCCGCGCTCGACGTCGTCGACGACGTCCGGCCCGACGTGGTCGTCGGCTACGGCGGCTACGTCTCGATGCCCGCCTACCTCGCCGCCCGGCGGCGACGCCTGCCGCTGGTGGTCCACGAGCAGAACGCGCTGCCCGGCATCGCCAACCGGGTCGGCGCCCGGGTCGCCACCCGGGTCGCCGTCAGCTTCCCCGACACGCCCCTGAGGAGGGCGGAGTACGTCGGCCTGCCGCTGCGCCGGATGATCGCGACCCTCGACCGGTCCGCCCTCCGCGCGGAGGCGCGTGCGTTCTTCGGCCTCGACGCCGAGCGCCCCACCCTGGTCGTGACCGGCGGGTCGCAGGGTGCGTGGCGGCTCAACCGGGCCGTCGCCGGCGCCGCTCCGGTGCTCGCGGACGCGGGCGTGCAGGTGCTGCACGTGGTCGGCCCCAAGGGCGCCGAGGACCCCGAGTGGCGGGAGCCGGCTGCGGGCGAGGCTCCCTACGTCGTGCTGCCCTTCGTCGAGCGGATGGACCTGGCGCTCGCGGCGGCCGACCTGATGATCTGCCGGGCCGGTGCGTCCAGCGTCGTCGAGGCCGCCGCCACCGGCGTCCCCGCGATCTTCGTCCCACTGCCGATCGGCAACGGTGAGCAGGCGCTCAACGCCCGCCCCGTCGTCGACGCCGGGGGAGCGCTGCTGGTCGACGACGCGGCGGTCACCGCCGGCTACGTCGCCCAGACCGTGCCGGGGCTGGTGTCCGACCCGGCACGGCTGGCGCGGATGGGCGAGGCGGCCGCGGCCCTGGTGCCTCGCGACGCCGACGAGCGGCTCGCCGGCATCATCGCCGACGCCGCCGGGTCGTCCTCACGGCGCGAGGGCGGCGGATGAGGCTTCCCGTCCCCGAGGTCATCCTCCCCGCCGAGCAGCTGGGCAGGGTCCACTTCGTCGGCATCGGTGGCGCCGGGCTCTCCGGCATCGCCCGGATCATGGCGCGGCGCGGAGTGCCGGTCACCGGCAGCGACGACAACGACACCCCCTTCCTCGTCCCGCTGCGCGAGGTCGGCGTGCCGGTGCACCTCGGCTACGCCGCCGAGCACGTGGCCGACGCCGACACGCTCGTGGTGACGACCGCGGCCCGCGACGACAACCCCGAGGTCGTCGCGGCCGTCGACCGCGGCCTCCGGCTGCTCCCGCGGTCCGCCGGGCTGGCCGCCGTGATGCACGACCGGCGGGTGCTCTCGGTCGCCGGCACGCACGGCAAGACCACGACCACCAGCCTGCTCGCCGTCGCGCTGATCGCGGCGGGCGCCGACCCGTCGTACGCCGTGGGCGGCGTGCTCACCGCGACCGGTCGCAACGCCGACCTCGGTGCCGGCGAGCTGTTCGTCGCCGAGGCCGACGAGAGCGACGGCGCCTTCCTGGTCTACGACACCTTCGCCGCGATCGTGCTGAACGTCGAGGCCGACCACCTCGACATCTGGGGCACCCCCGAGGCCTACGCCGAGGCCTTCGAGACCTTCGCCGACGGCGTGCACCCCGACGGGTTCCTGGTCTGCGGCGTCGACGACGAGGGAGGCGCCCGGCTCGCCCAGCGCCAGCGCGACGCCGGCCGCCGGGTCGTGTCGGTGGCCGTCGACCGCGACGCCGACCTGCGGGCGGTCCGGCTGCGCACCGTCGACGGCGGCACCACCTTCGAGGTCGAGCGCGACGGCGCCGTCCTCGGGGAGGTCTCGCTGCGGATCCCCGGGCGCCACTACGTGATCGACGCCCTGGCCGCGCTCGCGATGGGCCTGGAGCTCGGCTTCGGCTTCGCCGCCCTCGCCGACGGCCTGGGCTCCTTCGTCGGCACCGGCCGCCGGATGGAGCGCAAGGGGATGGCCGGCGGAGTCACCGTCTACGACTCCTACGCCCACCACCCCAGCGAGATCCGCGGCGACATCGAGGCGGCGCGCTCGCTCGTCGGCGAGGCGGGCCGGCTCGTGGTGTGCTTCCAGCCCCACCTGGTGTCGCGCACCCGCATCTTCGCCGTCGAGATGGGCGAGGCGCTCGGTGCGGCCGACGAGGTCGTCGTGCTCGACGTGTACGTCGCCCGCGAGGTCCCCGACCCGGAGGTGACCGGCGCGCTGGTGGCCGCCGCGGTCCCGCTCCCGCAGGACCGGGTCCGGTTCCTGCCCGACCGCTCCGCGGTGCTGCCGGTCCTGGCTGACCTCGCCAGCCCCGGCGACGTCGTGCTGACGCTGGGTGCCGGTGACGTGACGGCGCTCGCGCCGCAGCTGCTCGCGGCGCTGGGGGAGCACGGCGATGGTGCGCCCTAGCAAGCGCCGCGGTCGGGGCTCCGCGCAGGAGCGGGCACGCAAGGCCTTCGCACGGCGCCAGCGGGCCAGGCGCTGGCTCACCTGGCGCTACGTCGTCGCGCTGGTCCTGGCGGTGTCGCTCGTCGGCCTCGCCTGCTACGCCCTCTACTTCTCCTCCTGGCTGCGCACCGAGGGGGTCGAGGTGGTCGGCAACGACCAGCTCACCGACCGGCGGGTGCTGGCCGTGGCCGAAGTCGAGACCGGCGGGCCGCTCGCGACGGTGGACCTCGAGCGGATCGAGAAGCGGCTCGAGCGGGTGGAGCCGACGGTGAAGTCGGCCGACGTCTCCCGCAAGTGGCCCCATCACGTGCGCATCGAGATCGTCGAGCGGACGCCGGTCGCCGTGCTCGACCGCGGCGACACCCTGAAGAAGCTCGACTCCGCCGGGGTGCCGTTCGGCAGCCTCCGGCGCGCACCCGACGACCTGCCGCGGGTCAAGGTCGGCCCCGAGGCCGACGACGACGCCCTGCAGGAGGGCGCGAAGGTGGTCGCCGCCCTCGATCCCGAGGTGGCCGCCCTGGTCGGCCACGTCGAGGTGCGCACGGTCGACCAGATCCTGCTGCACCTCCGCGACGGTCGCGAGGTCCGCTGGGGGAGCGCCGAGCAGTCCGGCGACAAGGCGCGCGTGCTCCTCGCGCTGCTCGACCGGGACGCGCGGGTCTACGACGTGTCGGTGCCCGGCCAGCCGACGACGCGCTGACCGCCGGCATTTTCCGTCCGGATCGACACGGCCTGCGGCGTGTCTGCGCGGTCGGCCGACGAACCGAACCTACTGTCGTCGGCACGACGAGGTTGACATAACTATAACCCTCAGCCTGAGGGTAAGGGTTGTGGGACACGCCGGTCGCCCGGATCACACAGACAACAGACGTCGGACACACCAAGGGGAAGCGTCGTGGCAGCTGCACAGAACTACCTGGCCATCATCAAGGTCGTCGGCATCGGTGGTGGCGGCGTCAACGCCGTCAACCGGATGATCGAGGTCGGCCTCAAGGGCGTCGAGTTCATCGCGATCAACACCGACGCCCAGGCGCTGTTGATGAGCGACGCCGACGTCAAGCTCGACATCGGACGCGAGCTGACCCGGGGCCTCGGCGCCGGCGCCAACCCCGACGTGGGCGGCAAGGCGGCCGAGGACCACGCGGAGGAGATCGAGGAGGTGCTCAAGGGCGCCGACATGGTCTTCGTGACCGCGGGCGAGGGCGGCGGCACGGGCACCGGTGGAGCGCCGGTCGTCGCCCGGATCGCCCGCTCGCTCGGGGCCCTCACCATCGGCGTGGTGACCCGCCCCTTCACCTTCGAGGGCGCACGGCGCAAGAAGTCGGCCGACGAGGGCATCGAGAAGCTCCGCGAGGAGGTCGACACCCTCATCGTCATCCCCAACGACCGGCTGCTGCAGATCTCCGACCGCAACGTGTCGATGCTCGACGCGTTCAAGCAGGCCGACCAGGTGCTGCTCCAGGGCGTCTCCGGCATCACCGACCTGATCACCACCCCGGGCCTGATCAACGTCGACTTCGCCGACGTCAAGGCGGTGATGAGCAACGCCGGCTCCGCGCTGATGGGGATCGGCTCCGCCCGGGGCGAGGACCGCGCGCTGGCCGCCGCCGAGATGGCGATCAGCAGCCCGCTGCTGGAGGCCTCGATCGACGGCGCGCACGGCGTGCTGCTCTCGATCGCCGGCGGCTCGGACCTCGGCATCTTCGAGATCAACGAGGCGGCGGCGATGGTGGCCGACGCGGTCCACGCCGACGCGAACATCATCTTCGGCACGATCATCGACGACGCGCTCGGCGACGAGGTCCGGGTCACCGTGATCGCTGCGGGCTTCGACGGCGGCCTGCCCAAGCGCCAGGAGCCGGCCGTCCGTCGCGAGACCCGCCCGCAGCAGACCCCTGCCGAGACGCGGGCCGCGGCGGGTGCGGTGGCCAGCCGGCGCGAGGAGCCCGCCGGCCAGGAGCAGGCCGGTCAGGCCCGCTCCGAGGGCCGCGCCGCCGAGCCGACGCCGGAGCCGCAGCCGGAGCCGCAGCCGGTCGGGGCCCGGACCAACCCGGCGCCGCTGCAGTTCGACGACGGCGACGACCTCGACGTGCCCGACTTCCTCAAGTAGGGCGGCGGTCCCTGAGGAGCGAGCCGAACGAGCGTCCCGGAGGATGTACGCCTTCCGCACGTCGCAGGGCCCCGTCGACCTGGCCTTCACGGACCGGGCCGGCGGGGTCAGCGCCGCGCCGTACGACGCGCTCAACCTGGCCCTTGCCTCCGACGACGATCCCGCGTCCGTGGCGCGCAACCTCCAGATCGTGCTCGCCGACTTCGCCCCCGGCGACCGGCTCGTCGACCTGGTGCAGGTGCACGGGGGCGACGTGCACGTGGTGACCGGGGCGCCGCCGGCCGAGGGCGCGCCGCGTCCGTCGGCCGACGCGGTCGTGACCGACCTCGCCGGCGTCACCCTGATGGTCCGCGCCGCGGACTGCGTGCCGGTGCTCCTCGCCGACCCGACGGCGGGGGTAGTCGGTGCCGCCCACTGCGGGCGCCCCGGGCTGCTGGCCGAGGTGGTGCCGCACGCGGTCGAGGAGATGCGCGGCCTCGGTGCCCGCGCGCTCACCGCGTGGGTCGGGCCCCACGTCTGCGGTGCCTGCTACGAGGTGCCGGCGGCGATGCAGGAGGAGGTCGCGACCGCTCTTCCGTCGACCCGGGCCACCACGTCCTGGGGCACGCCGTCGCTCGACATCGGCGCCGGGGTCCGTGACCAGCTCGCTGACGCCGGCGTGCGCGTCGTCGATGCGGCCCGCTGCACGCGCGAGTCGGCGGACCTCTACTCGTTCCGGCGCGACGGCGCCGGTGCCGGCCGCCTGGCCGGCCTGGTCCGGAGGGGTGCCGCGTGACGCCCGGGACCGACCGGCGTGCGGAGGTCGCGGCAGGGCTGCGCCGGGTCCACGAGCGGATCGCTGCCGCCTGCGCCCAGGCCGGGCGACCGGCGGACGAGGTCCGGCTCGTGGTGGTGACCAAGTTCTTCCCCGCCTCCGACGTCGAGCTGCTCGCGGAGCTGGGGGTGACCGACGTCGGCGAGAACCGCCACCAGGAGGCGGAGGAGAAGGTCGCTGCGTGCGCGGAGGGCCCCGCGGCCGGTCTCGTGTGGCACTTCATCGGCGGGCTCCAGCGGAACAAGGCGGCCGCGGTCGCCCGCTACGCCGCGGTCGTGGAGTCGGTCGACCGGCCCGAGCTGCTGCCGCGCCTCGCGAGGGGAGCGGCGGAGAGCGGCCGGCAGGTCGACGTACTCCTCCAGGTCAGCCTCGACCCGCCCGGCAGCGACCACCGCGCCGGGGTCCCGCCCGACCGCCTCGCCGCGCTCGCCGAGCAGGCGGCCGGCGTGCCCGAGCTGCGGCTGCGCGGCCTGATGGCCGTCGCGCCGCTGGGCGAGGACCCCACCGCCGCCTTCGGCCGGCTCGCGGAGGTCCGCGAGACCTTCCTCGTCGACCACCCCGATGCGACCGTCCTCTCCGCCGGCATGAGCGGCGACCTGGAGGCGGCCGTCCAGGCCGGCGCGACACACGTCCGCGTCGGCACCGCGGTCCTCGGATCGAGGCCTGCGGTCCAGTAATGTCCACAACACCACGAGGTGTCCCGAAGCGCTGGGGCACAGATCACGGAGGGCTTCAGTCATGAGCGGTGCGATGCGCAGGATCGGTGAGTACCTCGGCCTGCTGGAGGACACCGGCTATGACGCGTACGACGACGAGCCGACCGAGGACACCGGGGCGCGCGAGCCCCGGTCGACCCGCAACGTCCGCGCCGTGCCGTCCGGCTCCGTGGCCGACCTCGACGAGCGTCGCCGGCCGGTGGCGGTCGCGCCGGCCCAGCCGGTGGTCGCCGAGCTGTCCCGGATCACCACGCTGCACCCGACGACGTACAACGAGGCGCGCGCGGTGGGCGAGCAGTACCGCGAGGGCATCCCGGTGATCATGAACCTGTCCGAGATGGACGACGCCGACGCCAAGCGGCTCGTCGACTTCGCGGCCGGCCTGATCTTCGCGACCCGCGGCAGCATCGAGCGGGTGACCAACAAGGTCTTCCTGCTGTCGCCGCCCAACGTCACGGTCGCCGCGGAGGACAAGGCGCGGATCGCCGGCGACGGGTTCTTCAACCAGAGCTAGCTGCCTTCGGCGCGAGCGCGTCTTCGCCGCAGGACGCCGAGCAGGCTCGCAGTACGGCGGCTCCCGCCGCGCTGCCGCGCGCGCAGTTGACCTGGGTGCAGCAGGCTGGGAGCGCTCGACTACATTCGCCCCGTGACCGTGGTCGGGTGGGTTTTCGAAGGCATCCTCTTCGCCTTCATCGGGTTCCTCTGGGTCCGCTTCATCACCGACTGGGTCCAGGTGTTCGCCCGGTCGTGGGAGCCGCGAGGCCCGGTCCTGGTCTTCCTCGAGCTCGCCTACACGGTGACCGATCCGCCGATCAAGGCACTTCGCCGGGTGATCAAGCCGATCCGCATCGGCAACTTCGCGCTCGACCTCAGCTTCATCCTGGTGATGATCCTGGCCTACGTGCTGCTCTTCGTGAACCGGTCCACGCTGCTGGGCTGAGCGGCAGCGGACGCCGCGGTCACGGGCCGATCGGGCGCTGCTGCACGGCGGGATGCCGGGTGGTGCGGCCTTCTCGGGCGCAGGCGCTAAGGTTCGGTGAGACAGAGTGTCCTGTTCTTCGAAGATAGGTGAGGTCATGCCGCTGACGCCTGAGGACGTGAGCAACAAGCGCTTTACGCCGGTCCGGCTGCGCGAGGGCTACGACATGGGCGAGGTCGACCAGTTCCTGGATGAGGTCGAGGCAGAGCTCGCCCGCCTCACCCAGGAGAACGACGACCTCCGTGCGAAGCTGGCGGCCGCCCAGGCCGGCGGCCCCGCCGCCTTCGACGCGCCGACGCAGCTTGCTCCCGTGCCCGAGATCGCGCCCGAGCCCGAGCCGGCGCCCGCTCCGGTGGCCGAGCCCGCTCCGGTGGCCGCTCCCGCCGTGGTCGGGGGCGTCGAGACGATCCGCGTCGAGACGGTCCCGGAGGCGTCCAACGCGGCCGCACGACTGCTCGAGATCGCGACCCGCAACGCCGACGAGCTCGTCGAGGACGCCAAGAACGAGGCCGACAAGATCGTCGGTGAGGCGCGCACCAAGGCGGAGCGGCTGGAGTCGGAGGCCAAGTCGAAGGCCGACCGCCTCGAGGCCGACGCGCGGACCCGCGCCGAGATGCTCGACAGCGAGACGGCCGAGCGTCGCACGCAGCTGTTCGGCGACCTCGAGAAGGAGCGCGACAAGCTCTCGGCCGAGGTGGAGACCCTCCGGTCGTTCGAGCGGGAGTACCGCTCGCGGCTCAAGAGCTACTTCACCCAGCAGCTGGAGTCGCTGCAGGCGCCCGGCGACACGCTGGCACCCGTCGAGGAGGCCCCCGCGCCCAAGCGGCTGCGCTCGATCCTCGGCGAGGAGGAGGGCTGAGCGCCCCTCGTTCGAACGACCGGCCGGCCCGCGCCAGCGGCCGGCCGGTCGCGTTTTTCCGGGAC
Organism: Nocardioides proteolyticus; assembly: GCF_051280635.3. Classification (NCBI taxonomy): domain Bacteria; kingdom Bacillati; phylum Actinomycetota; class Actinomycetes; order Propionibacteriales; family Nocardioidaceae; genus Nocardioides; species Nocardioides proteolyticus. The sequence goes on from NZ_JBNBPO030000006.1 coordinate 111,953, forward strand.
ATCATCCCGGCTGACGCGGTGCGCCCCCTTGGTGACCTGGGTTACAGCCGCTAGCCTCCGTGCAGCCTGTCGCCTCCCGGCGACGGCCACCGGTTCCCGAGGAGACCGTCATGGCCCGCACCACGAAGAAGTCGTTGGCCGGTCAGGCCGCGTCCGCCGCGCGGAAGATCATCCGCCCCCGGAAGTCCCAGGAGTCGGCCGCCGCGAAGAAGGCGGCCCCGGCGAAGAAGGCCGCTCCGGCCAAGAAGGCGACCCCGGCCAAGAAGGCGACCCCCGCCAAGAAGGCGGCCCCGGCGAAGAAGGCGGCCCCGGCGAAGAAGGCGGCCCCCGCCAAGAAGGCCGCTCCGGCCAAGAAGGCGGCCCCGGCGAAGAAGGCGGCCCCGGCGAAGAAGGCGGCCCCGGCGAAGAAGGCGGCCCCGGCGAAGAAGGCCGCTCCGGCCAAGACGGCCGCCCCGGCGAAGAAGGCCGCCCCCGCCAAGAAGGCGACCTCCGCCAAGAAGGCCGCTCCGGTCAAGAAGGCCGCTCCGGCCAAGAAGGCGACCCCCGCCAAGAAGGCGACCCCCGCCAAGAAGGCCGCTCCGGCCAAGAAGGCCGCTCCGGCCAAGAAGGCGGCCCCGGCGAAGGAGACAGCTGTGAAGAAGGCTCCGGCGAAGAAGGCCGCTCCGCAGGAGCTGGTGGTCCTCGAGCACGAGGAGGCGTGGTCGAAGGAGGAGCTCGCCGAGGTGCTCGCCGAGCTCCACGAGCAGCGCGCCCACAGCACACAGATCCTCGAGGAGCAGGAGGCGGACCTCTCCGGGCTGCTCCGCGACTCCGGTGACGGCGCCGGCCAGGACCAGGCGGACCTGGGCGCGACGAGCTTCGAGCGCGACCACGAGCTGACCGTCCTCAATCACGAGCGCGAGAAGCTGGCACAGATCGACCGCGCCCTGGCACGGATCGACGACGGCAGCTACGGCGTGTGCGAGTCGTGCGGCAACGCCATCGGGAAGATGCGGCTGATGGCTTTCCCGCGTGCCACACTGTGCATGACATGCAAGCAGCGCGAGGAACGCCGGTAACCCACCGCAGCAGCGGGTCCGAGGAGCCCCGGCGGCCGCTCCGTCCCGTGTCCCCCCGGACGTGGTTGGTCTTCGCCGTGGTCGCGGCCGTCCTCTACGCGACCGACCAGGTCACCAAGCAGCTCGCGGTCACCCGGCTCGCCGGCGAGCCCGACGTCCAGGTCGTCGGTGAGCTGCTGCAGCTGCACCTCACCTACAACCCGGGCGCCGCGTTCAGCCTGGGGACCCGCTTCACGGTCGGGCTGAGCATCCTGGCGCTGGTCGCGACCGTGGTCGTGCTCTGGATGAGCCGGCGCCTCGCCGACCGGGTGTGGGCCGTCGGTCTCGGGTGCCTGCTCGCCGGCATCGCCGGCAACCTCACCGACCGCCTCGCGAGGGACCCGAGGGCGTTCCACGGCCACGTCGTCGACTTCCTCATGCTGCCGAACTGGCCGGTCTTCAACGTCGCGGACATCTGCATCAACCTCGGCGTGGGCCTGATCCTGCTGCAGGTGGTCCGGGGGATCACCATGGACGGCAGCCGGCTCGGCGACGAGCAGCCCGCCACGGCGGCGAGCGACGGCCCGGCCGCCCCGAGCGGCCCGGCCGCCGACACCGACACCCACGCGGACACCGAGACCCACGCGGACACCGATCCCGATGATGACGCCGGTAGCGGCGCCGATGGCGACGCCGAGGGTCCGGGCGGGGAGCGAGCCCGGTGAGCACGGCGGACAGCCGCAGCCTCCCGGTCCCGGAGAGCCTGGAGGGCGAGCGCGTCGACGTCGCCATGGCGCAGCTCTTCGGACTCTCGCGGACGCGCGCTGCAGAGCTGGTCGCCGACGGGCTGGTCCGGCTCGACGGCGCGGAGGTCGCGACCAAGAGCGAGCGCGTGCTGCCCGGGTCGGTCCTGGACGTCGAGATCCCCGCGGAGGCCGACCCCCTCGAGGTGGTGCCCGAGATCGTCGAGGGCATCAAGATCATCCACGACGACGACTCGATCGTGGTGATCGACAAGCCGGTGGGCGTCGCCGTACACCCCTCACCGGGCTGGCGCGGGCCGACGGTGGTGGGCCACCTCGCCGGGGCCGGCTTCCGGATCGCGACCAGCGGCGCCTCGGAGCGCCAGGGCATCGTGCAGCGCCTCGACGTCGGCACCTCCGGCGTGATGGTCATCTGCAAGTCCGAGCACGCCTACTCGGTGCTGAAGAACGCGTTCCGCCAGCGCACCGTCGACAAGACCTACCACGCGCTGGTGCAGGGGCATCCCGACCCGTTGTCGGGCACCGTCGACGCACCGATCGGGCGGCACCCGGGCGCGGACTACAAGTTCGCCGTGATGGACGGCGGCCGGGCCAGCGTGACGCACTACGAGACCCTCGAGGCCCACCGGTTCGCGAGCCTGCTCGAGGTGCACCTGGAGACCGGACGCACCCACCAGATCCGGGTGCACATGGCCGCTCTGAGGCATCCGTGCTGCGGCGACCTGACCTACGGCGCCGACCCGGTCCTGGCGAAGCGGCTCGGCCTGACCCGCCAGTGGCTGCACGCGGTCCGGCTCGGCTTCGATCACCCCGACAGCGGCGACCACGTGGAGTACGAGTCGACCTATCCCGACGACCTCGCGCGCGCACTCGAGGTCATCCGCGACTCCGACTGACGGGCGTGGAGGGCCTGGTCCTGCGCCCGGCAGCCGCCGAGGACGCCGCGGAGGTCGCCGACGTGCACCTCGCCGCACGGGCGTCCGCGCCGATGCCGGCGTCAGTGCACGAGGAGCCCGAGGTGCGAGCCTGGCTGACCGAGCGGATCGCCGAGCACGGTGCCGGGCAGGAGACGTGGGTCGCCGAGCTCGACGGCCGGGTGGTGGGCTACGCCCGGTTCACCGCGACGTGGCTCGACGACCTCTACGTCGATCCGCAGCACGCCGGCCGCGGGATCGGGTCGGCCCTGCTGGCCCTCGTGAAGTCGTTGCGACCGCACGGCTTCGGGCTCTGGGTGTTCGAGTCGAATCGGCCCGCCCGCGACTTCTACGGGGCGCGCGGACTCGCGGAGCGCGAGCGCACCGACGGCTCCGGCAACGAGGAGGGGGCACCGGACATCCGGATGGAGTGGCGCGGGCCCTGACGCCCGAATTGCCCACCCGCGACGGGCGACCCGCAGCAGAATGCGGGTCATGAGCGAGACACCGGTCGCCGCGGCGGACGCGGGCCCAGCAGGGACGTCGGGGCGCGGCGTCCTCGGCTTCGCAGGCGTCCTCCTGGTGGTGCTGGTGCTGCTGCTCCTCGGCAGCCGCCAGGAGCTGCTGCTCGGCTTCGGCGTCACCGGGGAGGCAGGCTCGTTCACCGCGACCGACTGCGGTCGCGACCTGCAGTACGACGGCACGACCGCCCGCGCGCAGTGCGTGGGCGTGCTCACCCCGGCCGACGGGGGCCGGCCCTATGCCGCCGAGCTCTACCACGACGGCGAGCCCGGGGAGTCCTACGCGGTCCGGGCGGACCCCGGGTCGGGGACCGCCTACCGCACCAGCCTCTGGGCGCGGTGGGCCTCCCTCTCGCTCCCGCTGGTCGCGGTGGCCCTGCTGTGGCTCACGCTGGGCTGGTGGTGGGCGCAGCGCCGGCCGGGAGTGCTCGGGAGGGCGCAGCGCCTGGTCCTGGTCGCGGTGTTCGCGGCGCCGGCCGCCCTGCTCCTGGTGGCCGCTGCCGCAGGCTTCGTGGTGTCGGTGGCCACCAGCTGAGGGGCGCCCCCGATGTGTCGGTGAGCCCTGCGACCATCACGTCCGCGGTCACGTAGTCTGTGGTCCTTCCCCTTCGGCCCACAGGTCGTGACCTGCGTCGAACGACCACGCCCGCACGGAGCAGAGGAGACCCACACACCCGATGGCAGCCGGTTCCGGGGGAGCGGACTTCGTCCACCTGCACGTCCACACCGAGTACTCCATGCTCGACGGTGCGTCGCTGCTCGACGGGCTCTTCACCCGCGTCAACGACCTCGGCATGAGGTCGATCGCGATGACCGACCACGGCAACCTGCACGGCGCGTACGACTTCTGGTCCAAGGCCCGCAAGCACGACGTGAAGCCGATCATCGGCATCGAGGCCTACCTCACTCCGCAGACCCACCGCAGCGAGCGCCGGAGGGTCCGCTGGGGCAAGGGCAACGGGGTGGACGGTGCCGAGGAGGGCGGCAACGACGTCGCCGGCGGTGGCGCCTACACCCACATGACGATGTGGGCGGAGACCACCGAGGGGATGCACAACCTCTTCCGGCTCTCCTCCCGGTCGAGCCTCGAGGGCTACTACTACAAGCCGCGTGCCGACCGCGAGCTGCTCCACGAGTACGCCCGCGGCCTGATCGCGACGACCGGCTGCCCCTCGGGCGAGATCCAGACCCGCCTGCGCCTCGGGCAGTACGACGAGGCGCGCAGGTCGGCCGCGGAGTTCCAGGAGATCTTCGGCAAGGACTCGTTCTTCCTGGAGCTGATGGACCACGGCATCGACATCGAGAAGCGGGTCCGTGACGACCTGCTGCGGCTCGGCAAGGAGCTCGGCATCGCGCCGATCGCCACCAACGACTCGCACTACAACAACCCCGAGGACGCCGAGGCCCACGACGCGCTGATCTGCGTCGCCTCGGGCAAGCGGCTGGCCGACACCAACCGGCTCAAGTTCGACGGCGGCGGCTACTACATCAAGTCCGCCGCCGAGATGCGCGAGCTGTGGGCCGACGGGTTCGGCATGCCCGAGGCCTGCGACAACACCCTGCTCGTGGCAGAGCGCTGCGAGGTGGAGTTCACCGAGTCCACCGGTGGTTACATGGCGCGCGCCGACGTCCCCGCCGGCGAGACCGAGGAGTCGTGGTTCGTCAAGGAGGTGTGGCGCGGGATCGAGTCGCGCTACCCCGGTGACCGGCTCACCCAGGAGGTCCGCGACCGGGTCGACATGGAGCTGTCGGTCATCTCCGCCAAGGGCTACTGCGGCTACTACCTCGTGGTCGCCGACTTCATCCAGTGGGCCAAGGACAACGGCATCCGAGTCGGGCCGGGCCGCGGCTCCGGCGCCGGGTCGATCGCGGCGTACGCCCTCCGGATCACCGACCTGTGCCCCCTCGAGCACGGCCTGATCTTCGAGCGCTTCCTCAACCCCGAGCGGCCCTCGATGCCCGACTTCGACATCGACTTCGACGAGCGCCGGCGCACCGAGGTCATCCAGTACGTCAGCGACAAGTACGGCAGCGACCGGGTCGCCTACATCGCCACCTTCGGTCGGATCAAGGCCAAGCAGGCGATCAAGGACGCCGCCCGGGTGCTCGACCACGGTTTTGCGATCTCCGACCGCATCACCAAGGCGCTGCCCGCCGACGTGATGGGCAAGGGCGTCCCGCTCAAGGACCTGTTCAACCCCGAGCACAAGCGCTACGGCGACGGCGGCGAGTTCCGCTCCCTCTACGAGCAGGACGCCGAGGTCCGCACCATCTACCAGACCGGGCTGGGTCTCGAGGGCCAGATCCGTCAGTGGGGCGTCCACGCCGCCGGCGTGATCATGTCGAGCGAGCCGCTGATCGACATCGTGCCGATCATGAAGCGCGAGCAGGACGGCGCGATCATCACGCAGTTCGACTACCCGATGTGCGAGGCGCTCGGGCTGGTCAAGATGGACTTCCTCGGCCTGCGCAACCTCACCGTCCTCGACGACGCGCTCGAGAACATCCGGATGAACCGGCAGGAGGAGGTCGTCCTCGAGGACCTGCCCTTCGACGACCCGGCGACCTACGACCTGCTCTCCCGCGGCGACACGCTCGGCGTCTTCCAGCTCGACGGCGGCCCGATGCGCGCGCTCCTCCGGTCGATGCGGCCCGACAAGTTCGCCGACATCTCCGCCGTGGGCGCCCTCTACCGCCCCGGTCCGATGGGCGCCGACTCGCACAACAAGTACGCCCGCCGCAAGAACGGCCGCGAGCCGATCGAGCCGATCCACCCCGAGCTGGCCGACGCCCTGGAGCCGGTGCTGGGGGAGACCTACGGCCTGATCGTCTACCAGGAGCAGGTGATGGCGATCGCCCAGGTCCTGGCGGGCTTCAGCCTGGGACAGGCCGACAACCTCCGCCGGGCGATGGGCAAGAAGAAGAAGGAGGAGCTCGACAAGCAGTACGCCGGCTTCCAGGCCGGCATGCTCGAGCGCGGCTACTCCCAGGCGGCGATCACCACGCTGTGGGAGATCCTGCTCCCGTTCTCCGACTACGCCTTCAACAAGGCGCACTCCGCGGCGTACGGCGTCGTGTCGTACTGGACGGCCTACCTCAAGGCCAACTACCCGGCCGAGTACATGGCAGCGCTGCTGACGTCGGTGAAGGACGACAAGGACAAGATGGCGATCTACCTCAACGAGTGTCGCCGCATGAAGATCCAGGTGCTGCCGCCCGATGTCAACGAGTCCGCGTCGAACTTCACCCCGGTCGGCCGCGACATCCGCTTCGGCCTGACCGCCATCCGCAACGTCGGTGCCAACGTCGTCGACGGGATCGTCGCGGCCCGGCTGGAGAAGGGCCGGTTCCTCGACTTCAACGACTTCCTGTCGAAGGTGCCGGCGCAGGTGTGCAACAAGCGGGTCATCGACTCGCTCGTCAAGGCCGGTGCGTTCGACGACATGAAGCACCGCCGGCGTGCCCTCGTCGCGATCCACGAGACCGCCGTCGACCAGTACGTCGACATCAAGCGCAACGAGGCGATCGGGCAGGACTCACTGTTCGCCGGGCTCGGCGACGACGGCGGGGACGACGGCGTCGGTGCCGGGTTCGGCGTCACCGTCTCCATCCCCGAGCTCGACGAGTGGGACAAGATGACGCTGCTCGGCCACGAGCGGGAGATGCTCGGGCTCTACGTCTCCGACCACCCGCTGCTGGGCCTCGAGCACGTGCTCTCCAACGGCACCGACTGCACGATCGGCCAGCTGGTGACCGACGAGGACCGCCCGCACGGCTCCAACGTCACGGTCTGCGGCCTGATCACCTCGGTGCAGCGCAAGATCACCAAGAACGGCGATCCCTGGGCGACCGTGACGCTCGAGGACCTCGAGGGCGCCATCGACGTGCTGCTCTTCCCGAGCTCCTACCGGCTCGCGGCGCCGTACCTCACCGACGACGCCATCGTCCGGGTCCGGGGCGCGCTCGACAAGGACCGCGACACGCCCCAGCTGCGCGGCCAGGAGGTCACGGTGCCCGACCTCGACCGGGGCAGCGACGGCCCGGTCGTGATCAGCCTGCCGTCCACCCGGTGCACCGGCCCGGTCGTGCAGCAGCTCCGCGAGGTGCTCACCACCCACCCCGGGCTGACCGAGGTCCGGCTCCAGCTGCTCAGCCGCGACTCCACGAAGGTGATGCGCCTGGGGGACAATCTCCGGGTGACCCCCAGCCCGGCCCTCTTCGCCGACCTCAAGCAGCTCCTCGGCCCCGGGTGCCTCGCGGGATGAGCGTCGCTCCGTGACCCGGGTGATCGCCGTCCCGCTGGCTCTGGCGGGCGCCCTCGGTGCGCTCGGGGGGTGGCTGTGGTGGCGCTGGTGGGCCCCGGCGCCCACGGGCAGGATCTACGAGACGGCCCAGGGGCCGCTGTGGCTGCCGACGCCGTTCGACCCCGGCGTCGCGCGTGACTTCGGCGGCACGGCGACCTACGTCCTGCTCGGCATCGGTCTCGGGCTGGTCCTCGGCGTGGTGACCGCCCTGCTGTCCCGCGACCGCGCGATCGCGGGGGTTGTCGTGGTCGCCCTCGCCGGCGTGGTGGGCGCGGTCGTGATGTTCTTCGTGGGTGTCAGCCAGAGCCCGCCCGACCCGCAGGAGAAGGTGGGGCAGGTCGACATCGGCACTCGGCTGCCGGGCCACCTCCACGTCGCCCAGGGCGTGGTGTCCCTCCCCGGCTTCGTCGCCGACGTGCTGCACGACGACGACGGCGTCGTCGAGGTCCCGACGCCCTACCTGGTGTGGCCGGTGGGCGGCCTGCTCGGCTACCTCGTCGTGATGCTCGCCCTCAGCGGCCGATGGGAGCGACCCGAGCAGCCGTCAGCCTGACTAGGTCGGCCGGGTCCAGCTCCACCTCCAGGCCACGGCGGCCGGCGGAGACGAAGACCGTCGGATGCGTGGTGGCGGACTCGTCGACCACCGTCGGGTGCGGCTTGCGCTGTCCGAGCGGGGAGATGCCGCCGACGACGTACCCGGTGGCGCGCTCGGCCGTCCGGGGATCGGCCATGACCGCCTTGCGGCCGCCGATCGCGCGCGCGAGGGCCTTCAGGTCCAGCTGTCCCGAGACCGGCACCACGCCCACCACCAGCGCCCCGTCGACGTCGGCGAACAGCGTCTTGAACACTCGGCCCGGCTCCACACCGAGGGCCTGCGCGGCCTCCTCGCCGTAGGACTCCGAGCGGGGGTCGTGGGCGTAGTCGTGCACGGTGAAGCGCACGCCGGCCGCCGTCAGCGCGACGGTCGCCGGGGTCCCTCCCAGGGCCTTCCTCCTCGTCGCCACGTCCCCTCCTGGCCAGAATCAGTTCGGTGACCAGCGGGTGCGCGCGACCTCGGTCGCGGGGAGCGACGAGATCACGTTCATCGCCCGCAGCTCGGTGCGCAGCAGGTCGGTCACCAGCATCAGCCGCTCCGCCGCGTCCGGCGCCTCCAGCAGCTCCTGGCGCTCGCCCATGGGCAGCGGCGCGCAGGCGGCGAGCGTCCACGACAGGTAGCCGGGGTCGGCCGGGAGCGGACCGTCCAGCGGGTCGGCGGCGATCTCCTGCAGCACCATGCGGTAGGCCGCGAAGGTGGCGCGTGCCCGCTGCACCACCTCCGTCGGGACGTCGACCTCGGGCTCGGGCAGCTCGCTGACCTCGCCGACGGGGTAGTCCTCGGTGGTGCGCAGCCGGTCGAGCTGGATCCGGTCGCGGCCGACGGCGACCACGTCGAAGGTGCCGTCGGCGTGCGCCTCGACCTCCGTGAGCTGGAGTCGCACGCCGACCCGGAACAGCGACTGTGCGCCGTGCTCCCCGATCTCGTAGCCCTCGCGGATGGCGACGGAGCCGAACACCCGGTCGGCGGGGTCGTCGATCCGCAGCAGGTGGTGGACCAGCGCGCGGTAGCGGTCCTCGAAGACGCGCAGGGGCAGGCTGACTCCCGGGAAGACCACGCTGTTGAGCGGGAACATCGGGAGCTCGACGGTCACGGTCCCGACCCTAGCCACCGGCCGTCCGGCAGGCGTCGCCGACACCAGGCGTGGCGCGAGGCCCGCGTAGAATCGACCGGTGACCTCGACAAGCTCGATCCGGCGGATCCGCCGCATCGACCTGCGCGACCTCGACCCCACGTCGGCGGGCGTCGACTACCGCGCGGCCGTGCCCCGTGCCGACTTCGACGTCGAGGCCGCGGTGCCGGCGGTGCATGACATCTGCGAGGCGGTGCGGACCCGTGGCCTCGAAGCCGTCCGGGAGTACGGCGAGCGGTTCGACGGCGTGCTGGTCGACGACCTCCGCGTGCCGCCCGAGGAGCTGCAGCGGGCGCTGGCCGAGCTCGACCCCGGCGTCCGGTCCGGGCTGGAGGAGTCGATCCGCCGGCTCCGCGCGACCTGCGCCAACGAGCTCGAGCAGGACGCGGTCACCGACCTGGGGCCGGGTGCGCGGGTCACCCACCGCAAGGTGCCCGTCGACCGCGTCGGGCTCTATGTGCCCGGTGGCCTGGCACCCCTGGTGTCGAGCGTGCTGATGAACGCCGTGCCCGCCCAGACAGCCGGCGTGGGGTCGATCGCCCTGGCGAGCCCGCCGCAGCGCGAGTTCGGCGGCCTCCCGCACCCCACGATTCTCGCCGCGTGCGCCCTGCTCGGCGTCGAGGAGGTGTACGCCGTCGGCGGCGCGCAGGCGATCGCGATGTTCGCGTACGGCCTGCCCGCGTCCGGACCGGGCGGCGCGCCCGTGCAGCGCGTCGACCTGGTCACCGGCCCGGGCAACATCTACGTCGTCACCGCCAAGCGGATCCTCAAGGGCAAGGTCGGGATCGACTCCGAGGCCGGCCCGACGGAGATCGCCATCCTCGCCGACGACTCCGCCGACGCCGGCTTCGTCGCCGCCGACCTGATCAGCCAGGCCGAGCACGACCCGCTGGCCGCGGCCGTGCTTGTCACCGACTCCGAGCGCCTCGCCGCCGACGTCGAGGCGGAGCTGGAGAAGCAGGTCGCCGTGACCCGGCACGCCGAGCGGATCAGCACGTCGCTGGCGGGCAAGCAGTCCGGCATTGTGCTGGTCCGCGACCTGGAGCAGGGGCTCGCGGTCGTCGACGCCTACGCCGCCGAGCACCTCGAGATCCACACCGAGGACGCTGCCGCCTGGGCCGCCCGGGTGCGCAACGCCGGGGCGATCTTCGTCGGTCCGTACGCGCCGGTGAGCCTGGGCGACTACTGCGCCGGGTCCAACCACGTGCTGCCGACGGCCGGCTGCGCCTGTCATTCCTCGGGGCTGTCGGTACGCGCCTTCACCAAGTCCGTGCACGTCGTGGAGTACTCCCGCGAGGGCCTCGCCGACGTCGCCGGCCACGTGGTGACCCTCGCGGAGGCCGAGGACCTGCCCGGCCACGGCGCCGCCGTGACCGTGCGGATGACGCCGTGACGCCCGACCGCGCGGGCACCGCACCGACCACCGGGCCGGCCTGGCCGCCGCTGCGCGAGGAGCTGCGGGGCATCGAGCCCTACGGCGCCCCTCAGCTGTCCGCCGAGGTCGCGCCGGTGCAGCTCAACGTCAACGAGAACCCCTACGGCCCGTCCCCGGAGTGCGTCGCCGACATCGCGGCTGCCGTCGCCGAGGCTGCCGCCACGCTGAACCGCTACCCGGACCGCGAGTTCGTGGCGCTGCGCGCCGCTCTGGCGTCGTACCTGTCGCGGGACGGGAGCGACGGTCGTGACGGGCGGATCCGGCCCGAGCAGGTGTGGGCGGCCAACGGGTCCAACGAGGTGATGCTGCAGCTGCTCCAGGCCTTCGGAGGGCCCGGGCGCACGGCGGTGAGCTTCGCGCCGACGTACTCGATGTATCCGGAGTACGCGCGGGACACCTCCACCCGCTGGGTGACCGGCCACCGAGCGGAGGACTTCGCGCTCGACCTCGACGCGGCCCGCGACCTGGTCAAGCGCGAGCAGCCGAGCGTGATCCTGCTGCCGAGCCCCAACAACCCCACCGGCACGGCGCTGCCCCGCGAGGCCGTCGCCGTGCTGTGCGAGGCGGCGGGCGACGAGGGCGTCGTGGTGGTCGACGAGGCGTACGGCGAGTTCCGCCGCGCGGGCGTGCCGAGCGCCCTGGAGCTGCTGCCCAGCTACCGCAACCTTGTGGTCACCCGCACCATGAGCAAGGCGTTCGCGGGCGCGGGCCTGCGGCTCGGCTACCTCGCGGCCGACCCGGCGATCTGCGACGCGATCCGGGTGGTCCGGCTGCCCTACCACCTCTCCGCGGTCACCCAGGCCGCGGCGCTCGCGGCGCTCCGGCACGCCCCTGAGCTGCTGGGCAAGGTCGACCAGCTGCGCGCGGAGCGCGACGAGCTGGTCGGCTGGCTCCGCGCCGAGGGGTACGCCGTCGCCGAGTCGGACGCCAATTTCGTGTTGTTCGGCCGATTCGCCGACCGCCATGCTGTCTGGCAGGGTCTGCTGGACCGCGGCGTGCTGATCCGGGAGACCGGCCCGGAGGGCTGGCTCCGGGTCTCGGTCGGCACACCGGAGGAGATGGCGGCCTTCCGGGCCGCACTGACCGAAGTGAACGGAGAACGAGCATGACCGCCAGGACCGCACGCATCGAGCGGCAGACGAGCGAGTCGAAGGTCGTCGTCGAGGTCAACCTCGACGGCACCGGCCGCCACGACGTCTCCACCGGCGTCGGGTTCTACGACCACATGCTCACCGCCTTCGCGCGCCACGCGCTCGTCGACCTCACCGTGCAGACCGAGGGCGACACGCACATCGACGCCCACCACACGGTCGAGGACACCGCCATCGTGCTGGGCCAGGCGCTGCGCGAGGCGCTCGGTGCCAAGACCGGGATCCGCCGCTTCGGCGACGCGACGGTGCCCCTCGACGAGGCGCTGGTCCACGCCGTGGTGGACGTGTCCGGCCGCCCGTACTGCGTGCACACCGGCGAGCCCGAGGGCCAGCAGTACGTCGCGCTCGGCGGCTCGGGCGTGTCGTATCTCGGCTCGCTGACCAGGCACGTCTTCGAGACCATCGCCTTCCACGCCCACATCGCGCTGCACGTGCGCGTGCTCGCGGGCCGCGAGCCGCACCACATCGTGGAGACCCAGTTCAAGGCCTTCGCCCGTGCCTTCCGCGACGCCGTCGCCGTCGACCCGCGCGAGACCGGCGTGCCCTCCACCAAGGGCACCCTGTAGCCGATGTCCGCCAAGACACCCTCCGTCGTCGTCCTCGACTACGGCTCCGGCAACCTGCGCTCGGCCGTGCGCGCGATGGAGCGCGCCGGCGCCGACGTCACCCTGACCGGCGACCTGGAGGCGGCGATGGAGGCCGACGGCCTGCTGGTGCCGGGGGTCGGTGCCTACGAGTCGTGCATGCGCGGGCTGCGTGAGATCCGCGGCGAGCGGGTGATCGCCCGCCGGCTCTCCGGTGGCAGGCCGGTGCTCGGCATCTGCGTCGGCATGCAGATCCTCTTCGAGCGGGGCATCGAGCACGGCGTCGAGACCGCCGGCTGCGGGGAGTGGCCCGGGGTCGTCGAGCGGCTGCAGGCGCCGATCGTGCCGCACATGGGCTGGAACACCGTCGAGGTACCGCAGGGGACCCGGCTGTTCGCCGGCATCGAGCAGGAGCGGTTCTACTTCGTGCACTCCTACGGCGTGCGGCACTGGCGGCTGGTGACCAACGACCGCACGCCCGACTCCCACCAGCCGCTGGTGACCTGGGCCGAGCACGGCGGCGACCGGTTCGTGGCCGCGGTCGAGAACGGCCCGCTCGCCGCGACGCAGTTCCACCCGGAGAAGTCCGGCGACGCGGGAGCGCAGCTGCTGCGCAACTGGGTCCAGTCCCTCTAGAGGAGAGAAGTCCGTTGAGCGAGTACCTCGAGCTGCTGCCTGCCGTCGACATCAAGGGCGGCCAGGCGGTCCAGCTCGTCCAGGGCGTCGACGGGTCCGAGAAGCGCTTCGGCGACCCGGTGGAGGCGGCCCTGCGGTGGCAGCAGGCCGGCGCCGAGTGGATCCACCTGGTCGACCTCGACGCGGCGTTCGGCCAGGGCGAGAACCGGGAGCTCCAGGCCGAGATCGTCGGCCGGCTCGACATCATGGTCGAGATGAGCGGCGGCATCCGCGACGACGAGTCGCTCGAGGCCGCGATGGCGACCGGCTGCCGACGGGTCAACATCGGCACCGCCGCGCTCGAGCAGCCGGAGTGGTGCGCACGCGCCATCGCGACGTACGGCGACCGGGTGGCCGTCGGGCTGGACGTCCGCGGCCGCACGCTGGCGGCGCGCGGGTGGACCAAGGACGGCGGCGACCTCTACGAGACGCTCGCCCGGCTCGACGCCGAGGGCTGCGCACGCTACGTCGTCACCGACGTCAACAAGGACGGGATGCTGCAGGGCCCCAACCTCCAGCTGCTCCGGGACGTCTGCGCCGCCACCGACCGGCCCGTGGTGGCGTCCGGCGGCGTGACCACCCTCGACGACATCCGGGCCCTGATGGACCTCGTGCCTTTCGGCGTCGAGGGCGCCATCGCCGGCACGGCGCTCTACACCGGCCAGTTCACGCTGGAAGACGCCCTCGCCCTCACGAAGGGCGGCTGAGCGTGTCGCTGGCCGTGCGCGTCATCCCGTGCCTCGACGTGGACGCGGGCCGGGTGGTCAAGGGCGTGAACTTCCAGGAGCTCCGCGACGCCGGCGACCCGGTCGAGCTGGCCCGGCTCTACGACGCCGAGGGCGCCGACGAGCTGACCTTCCTCGACATCTCCGCCTCCCACGAGGGGCGGGCGACGACGATGGAGATCGTCTCCGCCACCGCCGAGCAGGTGTTCATCCCGCTCACCGTGGGCGGGGGCGTCTCCTCGGTCGAGGACGTCGACCGGCTGCTGCGTGCCGGCGCGGACAAGGTCGCGGTCAACACCGCCGCCATCCAGCGGCCCGAGCTGATCGCCGAGATCGCGACCCGGTTCGGCAACCAGGTGCTGGTGCTGTCGGTGGACGCACGCCGCGTCCGGGACGGCGCCCCGACCGACTCGGGCTTCGAGGTCACCACCCACGGCGGCCGGCGCTCCGCCGGCATCGACGCGGTCGCCTGGGCGGCGAGGGCCGCCGAGCTGGGCGCAGGGGAGATCCTGCTCAACGCGATGGACGCCGACGGCACGACCGACGGGTTCGACCTCGAGCTGATCCGGGCCGTCCGCGCCGAGGTCGGCATCCCGGTCATCGCCTCCGGCGGTGCCGGTGCGCTCGAGCACTTCCCGCCCGCGGTGGAGGCGGGCGCGGACGCCGTCCTGGCCGCCACCGTGTTCCACTTCGGCACCCTCCGCATCGGCGAGGTCAAGCAGACCCTCGCCGCGGCAGGCGCACCGGTCCGGTGAGCACGACCGGTCGCAGGGCCCCGGACGACGTCCTGGTGCACCTGCGGCGTGCTCGCGACCGGATCGACCGCGACTTCGCGGAGCCGCTCGACCTCGACGACCTGGCCCGGACCGCCGGGCTCAGCAAGTACCACTTCCACCGGCTGTTCGCGGCGACGTACGGCGCGACGCCCGGCGTGCTGCTGTCGGAACGGCGGCTGGAGCGCGCGCAGGATCTGCTCCGCACCACGAACCTCACCGTGACCGAGGTCTGCCAGGCCGTCGGGTTCGCCAGTATCGGGTCCTTCAGCGCCCGGTTTCGCAAGGTGACGGGCGAGACTCCACGCGCCTTCCAGCAGCGGTGGGGCGCGGCCGCTCCGCGGATCCCGGGTTGCTTCGTGCTGATGTGGGGCCTTGCCGAGCGAGCCCCGGACGAGGCTCACGGCTCCGCAATCCAGGAGAAGCCGGTGGCGGACGCCCGCAGCTAGCCTCCCGTTCCATGATCACGAACATCAGCATCACGAGCGTCTTCGTCAAGGACGTGGATGCGTCGAAGCGCTTCTACGTCGACGTCCTGGGATTCCAGGAGAAGGACGACATCAGCCTCGGGGACGGCTACCGCTGGTGCACGGTCGTCCACCCGAGCCAGCCGGAGCTGCAGGTGAACCTCACCGTCCCCGGCCCGCCGCACTCCCCGCAGATGGTGGAGGCGATCAACCGGGCGCTCGACGAGGGCGGCATGCACGGCCTGGGACTCAACGTGGACGACTGCCGCAAGACGTGCGAGGAGCTGCGTGCCCAGGGCGTGCAGTTCGTCCAGGAGCCGGCCGAGCGCCCCTACGGCGTCGAAGCCGTCGTCCGCGACAACAGCGGCAACTGGATGGTGCTCGTCGAGCCTCGCGAGTACTCGGCCGCCGACTTCGACTGAGGCTCGCGAGCCGCGTCGCGGTCAGACCGGGTAGTTGCTCCGGAACAGCGCGGTGGGGTCCCACCGTCGCTTGACGGCCCGGAGCCGCTCGAGGGTCGCCGCGGGGAACGCGGCGGCCGGCGTGTCGCCCGGGGTGAGGAGGCTGAACGGCTTGCGACCGGTGACCCGGTCGCCGAGCGCGTGGACGAGGTCGGCCTGGCGGGCGCGGACCGCGGCGGCCGCCTCGGGCGAGCCGGGGATCCCGAACAGGTAGAGCGCGAACGGCTCCTCGAGCGCGCCGTGCGGACCGTCGGACGGCTCGGCGAGGGCTCCGCCGAGGTGGCGCACCTGGACGGTGAGCAGCGGAGCGATCGGGTCCTTCAGCAGCGCCGTGGCAGCCTCGTCGTCGAGCACCCGCAGCAGCTCACCCCGGGACGCACCCGGGGCCGGGTCGGTCGGCTCGGCGGTGATCGTGCCGATCTCGTCGACCCCCAACCGCCGGCGGCTGTCGGCGAAGCGCCCCGCGATCGCGTCGTACGGCGCCAGCAGCGCGCGTGCCTCCGCCTCGGCGCCGAGGTAGGTGGCGTCCACCGCGACCATCGGCTCCGAGCCGGGGAAGTGGAGCAGCTCGAACCACGTGGTCAGCTCGCGCGGCGCGTGCGCCGCGACCTCGCGGAAGGTGGCGAGGACGTCGGCAGCGGCGGCGACGGGCCACGTCATCCGGCCGCCGTGGAGCTCGGAAGCCGGGTGCAGGGTGATCTCGAGGCTGGTGACGAAGGCGTAGTCGCCGCCGCCCCCACGAAGTGCCCAGAAGAGCTCCGGCTCGCTGTCCGCGGTGACGCGGCGCACCGTGCCCGTGGCGTCGACGACCTCGATCGCGACCACGCCGTCGGAGGCCCAGCCGTGCCGGCGCCCGAACCAGCTCAGCCCGCCGCCGAGGGTGTAGCCGGTCACGGTGACGACCGGCGAGCTGCCGGGCAGGCCGGTGAGGCCGTGGCGCGCCGCAGCGGCCTGCACCTCGCCCCACGACGTGCCGGCGCCGACGACCGCGGTCCGTCGAACCGGGTCGACGGTCACGGCGCGCATCCGGTGGGTGCGGACCAGGACGGTGTCGGCGGTGTTGCCGCTCGCCCCGTGACCGCTCGCCTGCGGAGCGAGCACCAGGCCCGCGTCGCGTGCGGCGCGCACCAGGGCGACCACCTCGTCGACCGACATCGGCTCGGCCACCGCGAGGACGGACTGGCGGACCGCCAGGTTCCACGGTCGGGCGTGGTCGGCCAGGTCTGCGTCGTCCGCGGTGTGGAGGCGGCCCGCCATGGTCGGACGGAGCCGTTGGAGCAGCGCGTTCATCGGGGGCCCTTCGGTTTCAGGGGGTGGGCTGGACGTGGGAGGTGATGCTGACGCGGTTCCAGAGGCCGATCACGCCGACCGCCGCGACCAGGTCGGCGCGGCGCTCCTCGCCGAGCAGGCGCCCGGCCTCCTCCCACAGAGCGTCGTCGACCGCACCGACACCCGCGGTCAGGATCTCGGTGAAGGCGAGCGCGACGCGCTGCTCGGCGTCGAAGAAGGGGCTCTCCTGCCACGCCGCGACTCCGTGCACGGTCCGGCCGGGCACGCCCTGCCGCTCCAGGTCGGTGGCGTGCATGTCGACGCAGTAGGCGCAGCCGTTGATCTGGGACGCGCGTAGCTTGACCAGGTCGTAGAGGACCGGGCCGAGCGAGGTGCGCATCCGCTTGTCCAGGGTGAGCACGAGCCGAGCGGTCTCCGGTGCTGCCTCGTGCAGGGTGGGGCGGGTCATGGCGTCTCCTTCGTTGTCGTGGATATCGGATGTCCAGTTTTGGCGGTTCGTCGGCGCGCGTGGGGACGTGCCGGTGTCAGGCCCGGGCGAAGTGGCGCCGGGCGTCGGCGTGGACGCCGGGGCCCACATCGGCGGAGAGGTCGGCGATGCTGGTCGCGGCGAGGTGGCGCCGCCAGGCCAGCTCGGCCTGCCGCATGGCGTGAGCGATCGAGCAGGGGCGGGCGAAGTCGCGCGCAGGGCGCCCGGCGTTCATCCCGTTCTGCCGGATCTCGGTGCACACGAAGGCGTCGTCGGGGCCCTCGATGGCGGCGACGACGTCCATCAGCGTGATCTGCTCCGGCGAGCGAGCCAGTCGTACGCCGCCGTTCTTGCCGGCCACCGACTCGGTGATCCCTGCCCGGGTGAGCGCCTGCACCTGCTTGACGAGGTAGGGCGCCGGAAGGTCGTAGGCCTCCGCCAGTCGGGCGACCGGCACCGGGGTCGGGTCGTCGGCCTGCAGCCAGTGGAGGAGCAGGCAGACGTGCGCCGCCCACTCGACGCCCTCGCTCATCCGCACGGGCACTCCTCTCAGTGAAACCGGACACATCATATCCAGTTAACGACGTGGCGCAAGGCCATCACGCGAGGCCCCGGGCGGATACGGCCGCGCGCGTGGCCGGTGGATCGGCCCTCACGGAGCCTCGACGGCGGCGACCCGGTACTTCGCGACGTCGGCCGCCACGACCTGCGGCAGCTCGGCCGGCGCCGCTTTCGCCGGGTCCCCGGCGCTGCGGAACCGGTGAAGGTCCTCCTCCGACGACCACCGCTCGTAGATGACGATCCGGGTCGGCTCGACGAGGTCAGCGGACTGCACGAAGTCCAGACATCCCGGCGCCCGCCGCGCCTCCCTCGTCACCTGCTCGACGGCGTCCAGGTAGCGTTGCCGCTCATCGGCAGCGACGGTGAGCGAGCCCGCGACGATGATCATGCTGGTCCTCCTGCCTCGGGTGTCGCTCTCTTCTGGACCGGTGCGGAGGACTGGACTCATCGGATCGCGAGCAGTCGGCTCATCGTGAGTGGCCGCGGCCGAATCGATCCGGCCAAGCATTGCGTTCGAAATGTGCAAGCATCCAGCTCATGCGTGCCGCAGTCGCGCTTGTCTCCGCCGCCCTACTGGCAGGCGGGTGCTCCTCGGGTTCTTCCGACTCGTCCTCACCTTCGTCCCCGAGGACGGAATCGGCCACGACGCAGACGACTGCGACGGCGGATACGGACTCCTGTGATCTGCTGTCCGCCGAAGAACTGGCAGCCTTCGCGGGTAGCCCCGTCGGGAAGGCGAGGCCCGAACTCGTAGGCGGGTTACCGGCATGCCAGTGGCCCACCGATGCAGGCTTCGTGCAGGTCGGATCGCTGTCCGCCGAAGACTGGGCGCAGGGGCTACCTGAACTCGTTCGGATGATGGAGGACGCAGGCCCGGCTCTGGATGCCGACGGGGAGCAGACCCTGCAGCAGATTCGCGAGACCTTCGAAGCGGGGCGTGCCCTGACAGCGACGGAGGCGTGTTCGGCGTTCTCCAAGATCCTCGAACTTCAGGGAGAGCCCGTAGGTACGACGTCGACGATCAACCTGTGGCCGAGCGAGTCGGATCCTCAGGCGATGTCGGGCCAGATGTGCAGTGCGGGGCGTTTCACGACCGTCACCATTGCAGAAACTGCCGGCCTCGCCACGCCCCTGCCCAGCGGGAGGGTGATGACAGCCCTTCGCCTCGCGCATCGCCGCAGCATCGGCTGATCAGAACGGACGCGACACGACAGCGGTTCGACGATCAGGCTGCGTGGTACTCCAGGGCGAGCCGGGTGAAGGCGATCTCGCTGGGGCTGAGGTGACCGTCGGGTGGCGGGTCGGGATCGCTGTTGCCGAGGCGTCGGGTGCCGGTGTGGTCGACGAGGAAGTAGCCCCCGTGGGGATCTCGCCACAGGTAGATGCCGGGATAGGGCTGCTTGACGTCCCATGTGTCGTGGGTCTTGATCCGGTGGTGGCGGCGGGTCATCGGCCCGTAGTTGCCGATGGCGGAAGGGCCGCCGTCGGACCAGGCGATGGTGTGGTCGATCTCCGTGGCCCGGGTGGTGTTGGCGGCGAACGGGAAGATGTCGGCCGGGGCCAGGATCCGGACCGCGGTGCGGTGCCGGGCCGGGATCTCGTAGGCGTCGACGGGCGCCTGGCCGGCGATGTCGAGGACCGGGGTGATCCGGAACCGGCACCGCGGCCCGAGGACGCGACTGATCCAGGCCTCCGTGACGGGCCCGTGGCCCTCGAGACGGGCGATCCCGTCACCGCCGGGGAAGACGTGCACGTAGAGCTGCACGGCAGGGGAGAGGTCGTGGAGGTCCGCTGCGGCGCCCTCGGCGCCGGGGTTGGAGAGCAGGCGGACGGCGTGGACGCGTCGCTCGTCGTCGGTGGCCTCGGGCATGGACGCGGCGAGCCTCCCGGCCGCGGCGCCGACGGCGGCGTCGAGCAGGTCGATGGTGGCGACGTCGGCCCGCACCATGAACGTAGCCATCCCATGGCCCTCGCCACGGCACTTCTTGGCGAACGTGGCCCTGGCTGCCTCCTCCTCGCGACGCCGGGTCAGCTCTGGGGCCGCCGCAGCAACCTTCGCCCTGACCAGCAACTCGAAGCGGGACCACGGGATGCGGCCGTCGGCGGACTCGGTGACCTCGTGGTCGACGAAGGCGGCTTCCTCGGCGGTCAGGTCGCGGGTCTGCGCCACGACGTGGCGGGCGTAGGACGCCCTGACCTCCAGTGCCTCGACCCGCTCGGCGAGCTGGGGGTGGCGCAGGTAGATGTCGAGGGCGTCGGCGATCAGGCCCTGCGCGGCGTACAGCGACAGGCCCAGCCGGGCGCCGAGCCTCGCAGCTGCGGTCTCGGTGACCATCGGCGTGCCTGCGCCGCCCAGTCGCCTCGCCTTGAGCCGGCCGGGCTTGTCGGTGTCGGCGCCCAGCCGCTCCGGGTTGTGCAGCACAGCCCACTGGTAGGCGATCCGCAGCTTCTCGACCGCCGCCTCGCGCTCCCGCCGGTGGCAGTCCTCGGCATGCTCGAGGAGCTGGTCCTCGGTCATGTCCTGCAGTGCCGGCGTCATGAAGCAATTCCAGCACCAGCCTCCGACACAAACGCGACAGGCGTCGCCCCTCGAGTTCTCGCGGTGATCGCAACACCTGATCCCGGGCCTGGAGGGCATTGTGGAAGAAGTCAGGCGTGGCAAGCCGGCCATGCCGGCAGAGCAGGTCGCGAAGTTCTGGACGGCGATCCGGACAGGATGCTCAAGGGACACCGTCGGCGAGATCATCGGCGTGTCACAGGCGGTGACCAGCAAGCTCTTCAGCAGCGTGGTGGGGTGATGCCTCGAGCGGGGACCCATGAGCGGAGCCGATGCCTTAGCTTCGCCGAACGTGAGCACATCGGACTGCTACGCGCCGAAGGACAGGGCGTGCGCGCCATCGCGCGCTCTGCGCCGAAGCCCATCGACTATCAGCCGCGAGCTGCGCCGGTTGAAGTACCACTACAGCGGCAAGGACCGTTACTGCGCTCGTCGCTACATTCCCTCGGTCGCGCAGGCTGATGCTGACCGTGAACTGCGGCGTCCGAAGCCGTCCAAGCTGGCCGCCAACACCCCACTCAGGAACGAGGTGCAGGATCGTCTGAAGGAGAACCACAGTCCCGAGCAGATCGCTCGCCGGCTGCGAATCGACTTCCCCGACGAACCGGAGATGTGGGTGTCACACGAGACCATCTACCAAGCGCTGTACGTGCAGAGTCGCGGTGCGCTCAAACGAGAACTCGTGCAGCACCTGCGCACCGGCCGCAGCATCCGTAAGCCCCACTGCAAGGAGGACCAACGCCGTGGACGGCTGCGCGGGATGGTGCCGATCAGCGAACGGCCGGCCGAGGTCGAGGACCGGGCCGTGCCCCGGCCATCGGGAAGGTGACCTGATCCTCGGCACGCCGGGCACCGCGGTGAGAACCTTGGTTGAGCGGACCACCCGCTTCGTGATGCTGCTCCACCTGCCCGGATCGCACACCGCCGACGTCGTGCAGGAGATGGTCGCGAAGATGGCGACCTTGCCCGATCAACTTCGCCGCACGCTGACCTGGGACCAGGGCAGCGAGATGGCCAATCTCGGACCTGTCCTTCTACGGGCCCGGGATGCTCGATCAGATCGCCGCCGAGCTCAACAACCGTCCCCGAAAGCCTTTCGACTGGCGCACCCGCCGAAGCCCTGGACTAGCTACTGTCGGGGCGAACAGGACCACCCGGTGCGACCACCGCCTGAATCCGCCTCCGGCTGAAGGGTCACCTGATCTGGGGAATGATCAGTCGGCATGGATGCTCTGACACCGGCATCGGATGGTCCGCGGGTCTACGTCGACATGGTCGCCGACCTGTTCCACGCGGGGCACGTGGAGCTGCTCCAGGCCGCCAGCGCCCGCGGCAGCTGGCTCCTGGTCGGCGTCCTGGGCGACGAGACGGCGGAAGCCTACAAGCGGCGGCCCATCATGAGCCTCGCCGAGCGGGTCGCCGTGGTCGCCGCCTGTCGATACGTCGACGAGGTCATCGCCGACGCACCGTTCCAGGTCGACGAGGAGTTCCTGGCCCAGCACGCCATCGACGTCGTGGTCCACGGCGACGACCTGGCCCCGCCGGCCGCCGAAGCCGTGTACGGCGCAGCCCTCGCCGCCGGGAAGCTGGAGCTCGTCCCTCGCACGACGGAGATCTCGACCACCGCCATCATCCGGCGGGTCCTTGACGCGTGGTCGTCCGGAGGCGGCCGTCAGGCCGCGGGCGGGCGGGTCACGTCGTAGGGGTCCCAGTCGAGCTTCCAGAACGCCTCGAGCCCCTGCTCGTCGATGAACGTGCGCTCGCTCTCGTACGTCGGGTACACGCCCATCAGGTGCACCGGCAGCTCCTCGCCCAGGTCGATCGCCGCGTCGGCCTCCTCGAGGACGGCCGGCGCGAAGACCACGAAGCCGTCCATCTCCGACTCCGGGGAGATCGGCTCGCCGAGCTCGAGCAGGTCGCCGTAGGAGAACGGCGCGCGACCGCGCAGCACCTCGGCCAGGTAGGCGACGGCGAGCGCCCAGCGCCGGTCCTCGGACCGCACGCAGATGCACAGCTCCGGCTTGCCGTAGAGCCAGGCCTCGTGCTCGGCCAGCGAGAGGCCGTAGGTGATGCCTACCAAGTGGCCGGGCTCGGGAAGGTCGTCGTACGCGATCGCGGTGACCCCCGGCAGGTCCGGCGTCGTCGACTCCACCGACGCGAACTGCGGCTCGGCGCCGCCGGTGAGCCGGTCGAGGTGGCCCAGGAACAGCTCCTCGCGACTGCGGTCGTCCGCCATGACTCCCCCTGTGGTCGTGCGCCGTGGTTTTGCGGTCTTTGGAATAGACGGCCACTCTCGCACGGTTGGCGCTTATTGCGTCGCGAGCGGCGCGCACAGCGTGCAGGCTGGGCGAGAACCACGGGGAAGCGCAGGGAGCGACTTGAGCACGGACAGCACGGCACGCGGCACGACCTCCGCGGGGTTCGGCGTCCTCTGGGTGGCGATCAAGCGCGAGCCGGTGATCTTCACCCTCTCCACGGTCGGCAGCCTCCTCTTCGGTGCCCTCACCGTCGCCGACGCCTGGGTGCTGGGCTGGTCGACCGACCACGTCGTCCTCCCTGCCTTCCGCGACGGCGAGATCGGGGCGGGGCTGCTGTGGGCGGTGCTCGGCCTGTTCCTGGGGGTCGCCATCCTCCGTGCGGTCGGCATCGTCGCGCGCCGGCTCGGCGCCGGCGTCATGCAGTACCGCATGCAGGCGCACAGCCGCCGCGCCGTCACCCGCCAGTACCTCCGCCTGCCCCTCGAGTGGCACCAGCGGCATCCCACCGGCGAGCTGCTGTCCAACGCCAACGCCGACGTGGAGGCTGCGTGGGGGCCGATCGCGCCGCTGCCGATGGCCGTGGGCACCGTCGCGATGATGGTGATCGCCGTCATCCAGATGCTGGTCGTCGACCTCGCCCTCGCGACCGTCGGCCTGCTCGTCTTCCCGCTCGTCATCGGCACCAACGTCGTCTACCAGCGGCTCGCCCAGGGCTGGGCGACCCGCGCCCAGCAGCTCCGCGCCGAGCTCAGCGAGATCGCCCACGAGTCCTTCGACGGCGCGCTGGTCGTCAAGACCCTCGGGCGCGAGCCGGAGGAGACGGCGCGGTTCCGCGCCAAGGCGGCCGAGCTGCGGGAGGCCAACATCAAGGTCGGCCGGATCCGCGCCGCCTTCGACCCCACGCTCGCGGCGCTGCCCAACCTGGCGGTGCTCGTCGTCCTGGTGCTGGGCGTGCAGCGCGTCGTGAGCGGCGCGTCGGTCGCCGGCGACGTGGTCACCGTCGCCTACCTGCTCACCGTGGTGTCCTTCCCGATCAGGTCGATCGGCTGGCTGCTCGGCGACTTCCCGCGCAGCGTCGTCGGCTACCGCCGGGTCTCGGCGGTCCTGCGCGCCCGCGGCGCGATGGAGTACGGCGACAGCCCGGCGCCGCCCGACGCCGGCCGCGGCGCGCGGCTCGAGGTGGCCCACGCGGCGTTCGGCTACACCCCCGACCGGCCGCTCCTGCGCGACCTCACCTTCACGGTGGAGCCGGGACGGACCGTCGCGCTCGTCGGCGCCACCGCCTCCGGCAAGAGCACGCTCACCACGCTGCTGGCCCGCCTCGTGGACGTGGAGGACGGCGTCATCCGGGTCGACGGCACCGACGTGCGCGACCTGCGCCACGGCGCGCTGGCCGAGACGCTCGCCGTCGTGCCGCAGACCGCCTTCCTGTTCGACGACACGGTGCGCGGCAACGTCACCCTCGGAGCCGACATCCCCGACGCCGAGGTGTGGGAGGCGCTCCGCACCGCCCAGGCCGACGGGTTCGTCGCGGCACTGTCGCACGGCCTGGACACCCGGCTGGGTGAGCGCGGCACGTCGCTGTCCGGTGGCCAGCGGCAGCGGATCGCGCTCGCGCGCGCCCTCGCGCGCAGGCCGCGGCTGCTGGTCCTGGACGACGCCACGTCCGCCGTCGACCCGGAGGTCGAGGCCCGGATCCTGGCCGGACTGGGGGAGACCGACACGACGCTCGTCGTCGTCGCCTACCGGAAGGCGACGATCGGGCTCGCCGACGAGGTGCTGTACCTCGTCGACGGCGTGATCGCCGACCGCGGCCCGCACGAGGAGCTGGTCGCGCGCAACGCCGACTACGCCCGCCTGGTCAACGCCTACGAGGCCGACGAGCCCGAGGTGGTGACCCGATGAGCACGGCCGCCCCCGAGCAGACCCTGATGAGCACCGGCGAGGACATCGGTGCCTGGGACACCATCCGCCGCGGCATCCGCCACTCGCCCGAGCTCGTCGAGGGCATCGGTCGCACCCTGCTCCTCGCGGTGCTCGCCTCCGTCGGCCAGGTCGTGGTGCCGATCGCGGTGCAGCAGACCATCGACCACGGCCTGCGTGGCCCCGACGGCCCGGACGCGACCTTCACGGCCTGGATGGCGGTCCTGGCCGGAGCGGCCATCGTGGTGACCAGCTGGGCGTCGTACGCCATGACCGCGCGGCTGTTCTCCACCGCCGAGCGCGGCCTGGCGACCCTGCGCGTCAAGGCCTTCCGGCACGTGCACGACCTGCCGCTGCTGACCCAGAACACCGAGCGTCGCGGCGCGCTCGTCTCCCGGGTGACCAGCGACGTCGACCAGGTCAGCCAGTTCCTCGTCTTCGGCGGCCTGCTGTTCGTGGTGAGCATCGGCCAGGTGCTCATCGCGACGATCGTGATGCTCGTCTACAGCTGGCAGCTGGCCCTGGTGGTGTGGCTCTGCTTCGCCCCGCTGTTCCTGAGCCTGCGCTACTTCCAGCGCAAGCTGTCCGCCGCCTACGGCACCGTACGACGCCAGGTCGGCCACCTGCTGTCGGCGGTCTCCGAGCCGGTGGTCGGGGCGGCGGTGGTGAAGTCCTACGCGATCGAGGCGCGCACCCAGGAGCGGATCGACACCGCGGTCGACCGGCACCGGGCCGCGAGCACCCGCGCTCAGGGCTTCACCGCGTTCTCGTTCAGCCTCGGCGGCATCTCCGCCGGGCTCGCCAACGCGGCGGTGCTGATCGTCGGGATCTGGCTCGGCCAGGGCTACCTCTGGGGCGGCGGCATCACCGCCGGCGAGGTGCTCGCCTTCGCGTTCCTCGTCACCCTCTTCGTCGGGCCGGTGCAGATGGGCACCCAGATCCTCACCGACGCGCAGAACGCCATCGCCGGCTGGCGGCGGGTGATCGGCATCCTGGAGACGCCCGCCGACCTCGTCGACCCGGGTCCGGGCGGCCGCACCCTGCCGAAGGGGGCGATCGACGTCCGGTTCGACGGCGTGTCGTTCGCCTATCCCGGCGGTGCCGAGGTGCTCCGCGACATCGACCTCGAGATCCCGGCCGGCCAGCGCGTCGCCGTGGTCGGCGAGACGGGGTCGGGCAAGTCGACGATCGCGAAGCTGCTGACGCGGCTGATGGACCCGGGCCGGGGCCGGGTCCTGCTCGACGGGGTCGACCTGCGCGAGATCGCCGAGACGTGGCTGCGCAGCAGCGTGGTGCTGGTGCCGCAGGAGGGCTTCCTCTTCGACGACACCCTGGCCGCCAACGTCCGCTACGGGCGTCTCGGGGCGACCGAGCAGGAGATCCGCGACGCGGCCGAGGAGATCGGGCTCGGCGACTGGCTGGCCGGCCTGCCCGACGGGGTGCACACCAGGGTGGGCCAGCGCGGGGAGTCGCTGTCGGCAGGCGAGCGGCAGCTGGTCGCGCTCCTCCGCGCGCAGCTCGCCGACCCCGACCTGCTGGTGCTCGACGAGGCCACCAGTGCGGTCGATCCGCAGCTCGAGACCCGCATCGCCCGGGCGCTGGAGCGGCTGATGAGCGGTCGGACGTCGGTCACCATCGCCCACCGGCTCTCCACCGCCGAGGCCGCCGACGTGGTCGTCGTCGTCGACCGCGGGCGGATCGTGCAGCACGGACCGCACGCCGAGCTGCTCGGCCAGCCCGACGCGCCGTACGCCCGGCTGCACGCGTCCTGGGTCGCCCAGCAGGGCAGGCGATAATGGGCCGGTGACCTCCCTCGACCCCGCCATCGCCGAGCGCCTGCGGCGCACCCCCGACGGGCTGCTGCCCGCGGTGGTCCAGCAGCACGACACCGGCGAGGTGCTGATGCTGGCGTGGATGGACCACGAGGCGCTGCACCGCACGCTCACCACGGGGCGCGCGACGTACTGGAGCCGCTCCCGCGGGGAGTACTGGGTCAAGGGGGAGACCTCCGGCAACCCCCAGCACGTCCGGGAGGTCCGGGTCGACTGCGACGGTGACACGCTGCTGGTCAAGGTCGACCAGGTCGGCGTCGCCTGCCACACCGGCACCCGCACCTGCTTCGACGACGGGCTGCTCGGTGGCTGAGCCGCCGGCCGCCCGCCGCACCTTCGGGCCGGTCGTGCTGCTCGGCCTGGCGGCCAGCGGCTTCGGTGCGGTCGCGGGGCACCGCGCCATGCTCCGGGTGTCGGAGGAGCACCTCCGCGCGATCGGCGCGTCCGCCTACACCGGTGACGACTTCAACCGGGTCGAGTTCCCGCTGGCGGGCGCGCTGGCACTCGTCGCGCTCGCCTGCTGGGGCGTGCTGCTGGTGACCCGGGGACTGTTCCGCAGGGTCGTCGCGGTGCTCGCCGCCGTCGCCGCTGCCGGGATGCTGGCCGTGGTCGCGGTCGGCGGGTTCGTGCAGCACGAGGACGCCGCGGCGGACCTCGCCGCGCGGATCGGGCTCGGCGGGGGCGCGGTGCCGGTCGAGCGCACGGTGTGGTTCTGGGTCGCCCTGG
This sequence comes from Nocardioides proteolyticus, assembly GCF_051280635.3. NCBI lineage: Bacteria > Bacillati > Actinomycetota > Actinomycetes > Propionibacteriales > Nocardioidaceae > Nocardioides > Nocardioides proteolyticus. The sequence goes on from NZ_JBNBPO030000006.1 coordinate 139,104, forward strand.
CGGCCTCGCTGCTCGCCGTAGCGGCCGCCGCCGCCGCGATCCGGTTCACGCCCGGCTGGCCCGAGATGGGCACCCGGTACGACGCCCCGACGGGCGGTGCGGTGACCGACCGGGAGGCGGCCGCAGGTGCCGATCAGGAGCCGGAGGAGCAGTCCAACCTGGACCTGTGGAAGTCGCTGGACGAGGGCACCGATCCCACCGAACGGCGACGCCCTAGAATCGAGCCCGATCCGCCCGCCTGAACGAGGAGCTCACTACACATGGCCGACAACCACGGCAACACCCCCGCTGCCTGGACCGCCGTCCTGGTCGCCCTGGTCGGCTTCGTGGTCGGTGCGATCGGCATGTCGACCTCCCCGTTGAACTGGGCGTTGTTCTGGATCGGCTGCGCGCTGGTCGTCGGCAGCGCCGTGGTGTTCGCCGTGCTCGCCAAGCTGGGGCTCCACAGCTCCGGCCACTGATCCCGTGACGCTCGCGGCCCCGCCCGTCGCCCGCAGCGAGAAGCCTCGCTGGCGGCGGATGGTGCCGCCCGCGCTGGTGGCCGGCGGTCTCGGCGCCGCGACCCTGGCGCTGCACCTGCGCGACCCGCACGAGCAGGGCTCCTGGGGACTCTGTCCGCTGGCCGCCGTCGGCTTCGACTGTCCGGGCTGCGGCGGTCTCCGGGCGGTCAACGACCTGACCAACCTGCGCTTCGCCGACGCCGCGTCGAGCAACCTGCTCTTCGTCGCCGCGATCCCGGTGCTCGCGGTGGTGTTCTGGCTGTGGGCGGCGGGCCGCTGGTCGGGTCGGCGCTGGCAGCCGTCCGACCGGGCGGTGACGGTGGGGATGCTCGCCCTGGTCGGCGCGATGGTGGTGTTCACCGCGCTGAGAAACACAGCGGCGGGGTCCTGGCTCGCGCCCTGACCCCGCCGACCGTGCGGTTGCTGCCGGTGGTGGTCAGATGTCGCTGTAGAAGTTGAAGCTCCCGGTGGTGATCCACAGGATGATCCAGATGATGCTGAGCACGACGCCCACGCCGCCGAGGATCAGGCCGGCGAGCGCCATGCCGCCGCCGCTCTTCTGGCCGGAGTCGGTCTCCTTCTTGCCGAGGTAGCCGAGGATGATCGCGGCGACGCTGAAGATCAGCGACCCGCAGCACAGCACGCCGAGGATTCCGGTGACCAGCGAGATGATCGCCATCACCGAGGTCTGCTGCGGCTGGGCGCCGCCGTAGCCGCCCTGGTCGCCGTAGCCGCCCTGGCCGCCGCCGTACCCGCCCTGGCCGCCGCCGTAGCCGCCCGGGGGCGGCGGAGGAGTCCCGTAGTTGGGGGGCTCGTTGGAATAGCTCACGGTGAAAGACCCTTCTGTCGCTTGGCTGTTGCCCGACCGAGTTTCGGGCGGTGTGAGGCACCCTAACGGCCGCATGGGAGACTCGACACCACCTGCTGGCGAGAGTCGCCGGCGGTTGTCCAGACGTTACGGAGGCGGCATGTCGGCCCCCCAGGCCCCTCAGACCGCCCGGGCCACGGTGCTCGACGAGATCGTCGCCGGGGTCCGCGAGGACCTCGCGATCCGCCAGGCCGAGGTCCCGGAGGCCGACCTGCGGGCCGCGCTGGCCGACGTGGCGCCGGCGCTCGACCCGATGCCGCAGCTGCGGGCCGCCGGTTCGTCGGTGATCGCCGAGGTCAAGCGGAGGAGCCCGAGCAAGGGCGACCTCGCCGACATCCCGGACCCGGCCGCCCTGGCGGTCGAGTACGCCGCGGGCGGCGCAGCGGCGATCAGCGTGCTGACCGAGCGCCGCCGGTTCGGTGGCAGCCTCGACGACCTGCGCGCGGTTCGGGCCGCGGTCGACGTCCCGCTGCTGCGCAAGGACTTCATCGTCACCGACTACCAGCTCCTGGAGGCCCGCGCGGCCGGCGCCGACCTGGCGCTGCTGATCGTCGCCAGCCTGCCCGGCGACCAGCTGCGCCGGCTCCACGACACCGCTCGCGAGCTGGGTCTCACCGTGCTCGTCGAGGTGCACGACGAGGCCGAGGCCGAGCGCGCCGTCGACCTCGGGGCGGAGCTGGTCGGGGTCAACGCCCGCAACCTGAAGACCCTCGCGGTCGACGCCGACGTCTTCGGCCGGCTCGCTCCGCAGATCCCCGACGACCGGGTGCTGGTCGCCGAGTCGGGCGTCACCGGCCCGGCCGACGTCCAGCGCTACGTCGACGAGGGCGCCCGGGCGGTCCTGGTGGGTGAGGCGCTGGTCAAGGACGGGGCGCCGCGGGCCGCGGTCGCCGCGATGACGGGACTGACCCGATGACCCCGGCGAGCCGCTACGACGCCGACGAGCTGGGCTGGTTCGGCGGGCCGGGCGCCTTCGGCGGCCGGTTCATGCCGGAGGCCCTGATCGCCGCCCTCGACGAGCTCGACACCGCCTGGCAGAAGGCGATGCTCGACCCGACCTTCACCCACGAGTTCGACCAGCTGCTGCAGAACTACGCCGGCGTCCCGAGCATGCTGTACGACGCCCGGCGGCTCTCCGAGCGGGCCGGCGCGCGGATCCTGCTCAAGCGCGAGGACCTCAACCACACCGGTGCCCACAAGATCCGCAACGTGCTCGGCCAGGCCTTGCTGACCAAGCGGATGGGCAAGACCCGGGTGATCGCCGAGACCGGGGCCGGCCAGCACGGCGTCGCGGCCGCCACCGCGGCGGCCTACCTCGGCCTCGACTGCACCGTCTACATGGGCGAGGTCGACACCGAGCGCCAGGCGCTCAACGTCGCCCGGATGCAGCTGCTGGGCACCGAGGTGGTGCCGGTCAAGAGCGGCTCCCGCACCCTCAAGGACGCGATCAACGAGGCGCTGCGCGACTGGGTCGCCAGCGTCGACCACACCGCCTACCTGTTCGGCACCGCCGCGGGCCCGCACCCGTTCCCGAGCCTGGTGCTGTCGTTCGTCCGCGGCATCGGCGACGAGGCCCGCCGCCAGTGCCTCGACCTGACCGGCCGGCTGCCCGACGCGATCGCCGCGTGCGTGGGCGGCGGGTCCAACGCGATCGGCCTGTTCGCCGGCTTCGTCGACGACCCGGAGGTCGCCATCTACGGGTTCGAGCCCGGGGGCGACGGCGTCGAGACCGGGCGCCACGCCGCGACCATCTTCGCCGGCAGCGTCGGGGTGCTCCACGGCGCCCGCACCTACGTCCTGCAGGACGAGGACGGCCAGACGGTGGAGTCGCACTCCATCTCCGCCGGCCTGGACTACCCCGGTGTCGGCCCGCAGCACGCGCACCTCGCCGCGACCGGCCGGGCGTCGTACCTCCCGGTGACGGACACCGAGGCGATGGACGCGATGGCGCTGCTCGCCCGCACCGAGGGCATCATCCCGGCGATCGAGTCCGCGCACGCCGTCGCCGGCGCGCTGCGCCTCGCCGAGGAGCGCCCCGGCGAGACGATCCTGGTCAACCTGTCCGGCCGCGGCGACAAGGACATGGGCACCGCGCTGGAGCACTTCGGGCTCGGCAGGGCCGGCCCGGCCGACCAGCCGCCGGGCGAGGGGGTCGAGGGATGAGCACCTCCAGCAGCCCCAGCGGCGCCGCGTTCGAGAAGGCCCGCGGCGAGGACCGCGCCGCGCTCGTCGGCTACCTCCCCGCCGGCTTCCCCGACGTCGACGGCGCGATCGCCGCGCTGAGGACGATGGTCGACGCCGGCTGCGACGTGATCGAGATCGGCCTGCCCTACAGCGACCCCGTCATGGACGGACCCACCATCCAGACCGCCGCCCAGCAGGCGCTCGACGGTGGCGTCCGGACCGCCGACGTGCTGCGCACGGTCGAGGCGGTCGCCGCCACCGGCACCCCGACCCTCGTCATGACCTACTGGAACCCGGTCGAGCGCTACGGCGTCGAGCGCTTCGCGCAGGACCTGTACGACGCCGGCGGCGCCGGCCTGATCACGCCGGACCTCACCCCCGACTTCGCCCCGGAGTGGAGTGCCGCCGCCGACGCCCGCGGCCTGGACAAGGTCTTCCTGGTCGCGCCCTCCTCCACCGACGAGCGGATCGCGATGACGACGGCGGCGTGCCGAGGGTTCGTCTACGCCGCGGCGGTGATGGGGGTGACCGGTGCCCGCACCACGTCCAGCGAGCTGGCCGGCCCGCTGGTCGCCCGCGCCCGCGCCACCACGAAGCTCCCGGTCGGCGTGGGCATCGGCGTGAGCAGCGGCGCCCAGGCGGCCGAGGTGGCGTCGTACGCCGACGGCGTGATCGTGGGGTCGGCGTTCGTGCGCACGCTGCTGGACCACCCGGGTGACCGGGCGGCCGGGCTCGCTGCCCTGGCCGCGCTCACCGAAGACCTCGCCCAGGGGGCAGCCGGGGGAGCGCGTGCCTAGTCGCCGCCCGATCGCGGTCCTGATGGGCGCGGTGCTCGGCCTGCTCGCGGCCGCGTGCACGACAGCGGACCCGGAGACCTTCTCCGGCACCCGCGTGCAGCAGCCCTACCAGGCGCCGGACATCCCGCTGACCGACACCGCGGGGGAGCCCTTCTCCCTGGCCGCCGACACCGACGAGCCGCTGACCCTGGTGTTCTTCGGCTACACCCGGTGCCCCGACTACTGCCCCCTCGTCATGAACAACATCGCGGCAGCGATGAACCGGCTCGACGAGGACGAGCGCGAGAAGGTCGACGTGGTCTTCGTGACCACCGACCCCGCGCGCGACGACCGCAGGACGCTGCGGCGCTACCTCGACGGCTACGACCCCGCGTTCATCGGGCTGACCGGCGACCTCGAGACGATCGTCGAGGTCGGCGACCCGCTGGCCATCTACGTCAACGACGGCAAGAAGCTCCCCAGTGGCGGCTACGACCTGGGCGGCCACTCGACCTTCACCCTCGGCATCGACGAGGACGACGAGGCCGTGGTCCTCTGGAACCAGGAGACGTCGAGCACCGAGTTCGCCGCCGACATCCGCACCCTGCTCAACGAGGACTAGGACTCCGCCGTGCCGCTGCAGCTGATCGCCGCCACCATCCCGAGCCCCTCGCAGAGCGTGTGGGAGCTCGGTCCGTTCCCGCTGCGCGGCTACGCGCTGTGCATCATCCTCGGCATCGTCGCCGCCATCTGGATCGGGGAGCGGCGCTGGCAGGTGCGGGGCGGCACCGTCGGCGACGTCCAGGACATCGCGGTGTGGGCGGTCCCCTTCGGTCTCGTCGGTGCGCGGCTCTACCACGTGGCCACCGACTGGAAGCGCTACTTCGGTGAGGGCGGCGACCCGGTCGAGGCGCTCTACGTCTGGCAGGGCGGCCTCGGCATCTGGGGCGGTGTCGCGCTCGGCGCGGTCGGGGCCTGGCTGGGCTGCCGCCGCAAGGGGATCCGGATCCTGCCGCTGATGGACGCCGTCGCCCCGGGCCTGCTCGTCGCCCAGGCGATCGGCCGCTGGGGCAACTGGTTCAACCAGGAGCTCTACGGTCGCCCCACCGACCTGCCGTGGGCGCTGGAGATCGACCAGGACCACTTCAGCAGCGCCTACCTCGCCAGCCAGGACTACCGGGACGCCGTGGCGGCCAACGGAGGGGTGCCGCCGGAGGTGGCGACCTTCCACCCCACCTTCCTCTACGAGTGCCTGTGGAACCTCGCGGCCTTCGCGCTGATCATCTGGCTCGACCGCCGGTTCCGGCTCGGCCACGGCCGGGTGATGGCGGCGTACGTCATGGCGTACACGCTCGGCCGCGGCTGGATCGAGTACATCCGGATCGACGACGTCCAGCTCGACGACGTGCTCGGCCTCCGGTTCAACGTGTGGACCTCGATCGTGCTGTTCGTCGCCGCCGCGGTGTACTTCTGGTGGTCCCGACGGCACCGGCCCGGCCGCGAGGAGAGCGTGTACGTCGACGGGCGGGAGCCCGCGGAGGAGGCTGCGCCGGACGACGAGGCGAGCCCGACGGAGAGCCGGGACGCCGCGGATGTGACCGACGAGGCGTCCACCAGCGACTGAGATGGGGCGGAGCCGGTTCACAGGGTGGTAACCTGAGGCTTCCGCCGCGTGGGCCAGTGCTGTCCCTTGCGCCCCACCTTCTGCGGTCCGTCCGGTCACCGGAGCGGTCGCAGACGTAGTCGACGGGAGAACCCTGGTGCCCTACACGCACGCGTTCCCGCCGCCGGAGGGTCTCTACGACCCGCGTCACGAGCACGACGCCTGTGGCGTCGCCTTCGTCGCGACGCTGACCGGTGAGGCCAGCCACGACATCGTGGTGAAGGCCCTGACGGCCCTTCGCAACCTCGACCACCGCGGCGCAGCCGGTGCCGAGCAGAACTCCGGCGACGGCGCCGGCATCCTGATGCAGGTCCCCGACGCGTTCCTCCGCGACGTGGCGGCGGACGCCGGGTTCGAGCTGCCGGCCGCCGGCGGCTACGCCGTCGGCACCGCCTTCCTGCCCGGCGACGAGGAGCAGGTCGCCAAGACCCGCGGCCGGATCGAGGAGATCGCGGCGGAGGAGGGCCTCTCGGTCCTCGGCTGGCGCGAGGTCCCCGTCGAGCCGGGCGTGCTCGGCACCATGGCGCTGAGCGTGATGCCGACCTTCACCCAGCTGTTCGTGCAGGCGAACCCCTTCGCCGCGGAGCCGGTCACCGGCATGGCGCTGGAGCGTCTCGCCTTCTGCCTGCGCAAGCGGGCCGAGCGCGAGACCGACGTATACTTCCCGTCGCTGTCGTCCCGCACGCTCGCCTACAAGGGCATGCTGACCACCGACCAGCTCGACCACTTCTACCCCGACCTGCTCGACGAGCGGATGGCCTCCGCGCTGGCGGTGGTCCACTCCCGCTTCTCGACCAACACCTTCCCGAGCTGGCCGCTGTCCCACCCGTTCCGGTTCATCGCGCACAACGGCGAGATCAACACGGTGATGGGCAACCGCAACTGGATGCGGGCGCGGGAGGCGCTGCTCGACTCCGAGGTGATCCCCGGCGACCTCGAGCGGCTGTTCCCCATCTGCACCCCCGGGGCCTCGGACTCCGCCTCGTTCGACGAGGTCCTCGAGCTGCTCCACATGGGTGGGCGCAGCCTCCCGCACGCGGTGCTGATGATGATCCCCGAGGCGTGGGAGAACCACGGCGAGATGGACGAGAAGCGGCGCGACTTCTACCGCTTCCACTCCACGATGATGGAGCCGTGGGACGGGCCGGCCTGCGTGGTGTTCACCGACGGCACCCAGATCGGCGCCGTGCTCGACCGCAACGGCCTGCGTCCCTCGCGGTTCTGGGTCACCGACGACGGCCTCGTGGTCCTCGCCTCCGAGGTCGGCGTGCTCGACCTCGACCCCGCCAAGGTCGTGCGCAAGGGCCGGCTGCAGCCGGGCCGCATGTTCCTCGTCGACACCGAGGAGCACCGGATCGTCGAGGACGAGGAGATCAAGGAGCAGCTCGCCGACGAGCACCCCTACGGGGAGTGGCTCCACGCCGGGATGATCCACCTCGACGACATCCCCGAGCGCGAGCACATCGTGCACACGCACGCCTCCGTCACCCGCCGCCAGCAGATCTTCGGCTACACCGAGGAGGAGCTGCGGGTGCTGCTCACGCCGATGGCCAACACCGGTGGGGAGCCGATCGGCTCCATGGGCACCGACACCCCCATCGCGGCGCTGAGCGACAAGCCGCGGCTGCTGTTCGACTACTTCAGCCAGCTCTTCGCCCAGGTGACGAACCCGCCGCTCGACGCCATCCGCGAGGAGCTCGTCACCTCGCTCAACGGCTCGATCGGCCCGGAGTCCAACCTGCTGGAGCCGGCTCCCGCGTCCTGCCGTCAGGTCGTGCTGCCCTTCCCCGTCATCTCCAACGACGACCTGGCCAAGATCCGCCACATCAACCGCGACGGCGACCACCCGGGCTTCGTCACCCACGTGTCGCGCGGTCTCTACCCGGTCGAGGGCGGGGGAGCGGCGATGGCGGCCCGGATCGACGAGATCTGTGCCGAGGTCAGCGCCGCGATCGCCGCCGGCGCCCGGATCATCGTGCTCTCGGACCGGCACTCCACCGCCGAGCTGGCTCCGATCCCGTCGCTGCTGCTGACCGGTGCGGTCCACCACCACCTGGTGCGCGAGAAGACCCGCACCCAGGTCGGCCTCCTCGTCGAGGCCGGTGACGTCCGCGAGGTCCACCACGTGGCACTGCTGGTGGGCTACGGCGCGGCCGCGGTGAACCCCTACCTCGCGATGGAGACCGTCGAGGACCTCGCCCGCGAGGGCTACTACGTCAAGACCGACCCCGAGCAGGCGGTGCGCAACCTGATCAAGGCGCTCGGCAAGGGCGTCGTGAAGGTGATGTCCAAGATCGGCGTGAGCACCGTGGCGTCGTACACGGGCGCGCAGATCTTCGAGTGCATCGGCCTGTCCCAGGCGGTGGTCGACAGGTACTTCACGGGCACGACCTCCAAGCTCGGCGGCGTCGACCTCGACGTGGTGGCCCACGAGGTCGCCGCGCGTCACGCCAAGGCCTACCCGCCCGCCGGGATCGCGCCGGCCCACCGGGAGCTCGAGATCGGTGGCGAGTACCAGTGGCGGCGTGAGGGCGAGCCGCACCTGTTCAACCCCGAGACGGTGTTCCGGCTGCAGCACTCCACCCGCACGGGTCGCTACGACATCTTCAAGCAGTACACCCGGGCGGTCGACGAGCAGGCCGAGCGGCTGATGACGCTCCGCGGGCTGTTCCGGTTCAAGGACCCGGGTGCCCTGGGCCGTCAGCCGATCCCCGTCGACGAGGTGGAGCCCGTCTCGGAGATCGTCAAGCGCTTCTCCACCGGTGCGATGTCCTACGGCTCCATCTCGCGGGAGGCCCACGAGACGCTGGCCATCGCGATGAACCGGCTGGGCGCCAAGTCCAACACCGGTGAGGGCGGCGAGGACCCCGACCGGCTCTACGACCCCGAGCGCCGCAGCTCGATCAAGCAGGTCGCCTCCGGCCGGTTCGGCGTCACGAGCGAGTACCTCACCAACGCCGACGACATCCAGATCAAGATGGCGCAGGGCGCAAAGCCCGGCGAGGGCGGCCAGCTCCCGGGCAACAAGGTGTACCCCTGGGTCGCCAAGACCCGGCACTCCACGCCCGGTGTGGGCCTGATCAGCCCGCCGCCGCACCACGACATCTACTCGATCGAGGACCTGGCGCAGCTGATCCACGACCTCAAGAACGCCAACCCGTCGGCCCGCGTCCACGTGAAGCTGGTCTCCGAGGTCGGTGTCGGCACCGTGGCGGCCGGCGTGTCGAAGGCGCACGCCGACGTGGTCCTGGTGTCCGGTCACGATGGCGGCACGGGTGCGTCCCCGCTCACCTCGCTGAAGCACGCGGGCGGCCCCTGGGAGCTGGGTCTCGCCGAGACGCAGCAGACGCTGCTGCTCAACGGCCTCCGCGACCGGATCGTGGTGCAGACCGACGGACAGCTCAAGACCGGGCGGGACGTGGTCATCGCGGCGCTGCTGGGTGCGGAGGAGTTCGGCTTCGCGACCGCACCCCTGGTGGTCTCCGGCTGCATCCTGATGCGGGTCTGCCACCTCGACACCTGCCCGGTGGGCGTGGCGACGCAGAACCCGGTGCTGCGCTCCCGGTTCAACGGCAAGGCCGAGTACGTCGTGAACTTCTTCGAGTTCATCGCGCAGGAGGTTCGCGAGCTGCTCGCCGAGCTCGGCTTCCGCAGCATCGACGAGGCCGTCGGCCAGGTGCAGGCGCTCGACACCGTCGAGGCCGTCGACCACTGGAAGGCGGCCGGCCTGGACCTGTCGCCGATCCTGCACAAGGTGGAGGTGTCGGAGACGCACTTCCCCGACCAGGACGTCCGCTGCACCAAGGAGCAGGACCACGCCCTGGACCGGTCGCTGGACGTCACCGAGATCGTGCCGCTGGCGACGCCGGCGCTCGAGCACGGCGAGCCGGTCCGCGCGCAGCTGCAGATCCGCAACGTCAACCGCACCGTCGGCACGATCCTCGGCCACGAGGTCACCAAGAGGTACGGCGGCGAGGGACTCCCGGACGGCACGATCGACCTGACGTTCCTCGGGTCGGCGGGTCAGTCGTTCGGTGCGTTCGTGCCGCGCGGCATCACGCTCCGGCTCGAGGGCGACGCCAACGACTACGTCGGCAAGGGTCTCTCCGGCGGCCGGATCGCGATCCGGCCCG